>DASVSW010000308.1:0-1756 GCA_036387895.1 Sphingomonas sp. | reverse complement strand
AGCTCGACCGCCGGCGACGGCCATCACGGGCCGAAGTCGGCCCGCCCCTTCGGGGTCGTTCGGGGAAGCGCGCCGGACTTCGTCGCTTGCTGGCGCGTAGCGCCGCTACGCGACTGCGCCGCGCTCCTCGCCAGCACGCCTCCCTGAACGATGCTCGCCATTGACGCCGGTCGAGCTGCGCCCTAGCCGCCGGGGCTTAGCGACATCGCCGACCTTCAGGAGTGCCCGCCGCCATGGCCGACGCCAAACCCATGCCCATGCCCGCCGGAGCCACCGGCTGCCTCGTGCTGGCGTCCGGCGACGTGATCTGGGGACGGGGGTTCGGCGCGGAGGGCGACGCGGTGGGCGAGGTCTGCTTCCACACCGCGATGACCGGGTACCAGGAGGTGATGAGCGATCCCAGCTTCGCGGGGCAGATCGTCACCTTCACCTTTCCGCACATCGGCAACGTCGGCGCGAACCCGGAGGACATCGAGGCGGACCGGCCGCACGCGCTGGGCATGGTGGTGCGCGAATACCCGACCGCGCCGTCGAACTTCCGGTCGGTCGAGCCGCTGGACGAGTGGATGGCTAAGCACGCGCGCGTCGGCCTGGCGGGCGTGGACACGCGCGCGCTGACGCGGCGCATCCGCGCGGGCGGCGCGCCGAACGGCGTGATCGCGCATCGTCGCGACGGGGCGTTCGACATCGACCGGCTGCTCGAGAAGGCGCGGGCCTGGCCGGGGCTGGAGGGCATGGACCTGGCGGGCGAGGTGTCGACCGACATCCATTACGGGTGGGACGGCGGCGTCTGGCGGCTCGGCTTCGGCTACGACAAAGGCGACGTCGCGGCCGAACGGCCGCACGTCGTCGCGATCGATTACGGCAGCAAGCACAACATCTTCCGCAACCTCGCTCGCGCGGGCGCGAAGGTGTCGGTGGTGCCGGCGACCGCGACGTTCGACGAGGTCATGGCGTTGCGGCCGGACGGCGTGTTCCTGTCCAACGGACCAGGCGATCCGGCCGCGACGGGCGAGTACGCCGTGCCGGTGATCCGCCAGGTGCTGGACGCGGGCGTGCCGCTGTTCGGCATCTGCTTAGGGCATCAGCTGCTGGGGCTGGCGGTGGGCGCGCGGACGACCAAGATGTTCCAGGGGCATCGGGGCGCCAACCATCCGGTCAAGCGCCTGTCGGACGGCGCGGTCGAGATCACCAGCATGAACCACGGCTTCGCGGTCGAGCGGGACAGCCTGCCCGCCAACGCGCGGGAGACGCACGTGTCGCTGTTCGACGGGTCCAATGCGGGGCTGGAGCTGACGGACCGGCCGGCGTTCAGCGTGCAATACCATCCGGAGGCGAGCCCGGGGCCGCAGGACAGCGTGTACCTGTTCGAGAAGTTCGTCCGCTCGATCGCGCGGTAGGCGGACCCGCCGGCGCGAGGCCGGCGGGTCCGGTACTGATCAGAACAAGAAGTCGTTCGCGGCGACGGTCGCCCCGTTCAGCAGGGTGATCGTGAAGTCGAGCACATCGTCGCCATTGGTGTCGATGCTGAGGACGTTCGTGGAACCGCTCGCGCTCTGATCGACATCGCTGAAGTCGATGTTGAACACCCGCAGGTCGATCTTGTCGCCCTGGGCGCGGCTGAAGTCGGAGATCCGCTCCACGGTCGACGACCCGTCGAAGCGGAACAGGTCGAACCCGGCGCCGCCGAGGAGCGTGTCCGTGCCCTCGCCGCCGTTCAGCCGGTCGTTGCCCGCGCCGCCGACCAGGAAGTCGT
>DASVSW010000307.1:0-1747 GCA_036387895.1 Sphingomonas sp. | reverse complement strand
TGAACGCGACGCGCAACCGGATCGGCTGCCCCGTCGAGATGCCGCCCGCGATCCCGCCCGCATGGTTGGCGAGGAACACGGGGCCGTCCGCGCCCGCGCGCATCGGGTCGGCGTTGCCCTCGCCGGAGTTCGCGGCGACCGCGAAGCCGTCGCCGATCTCGACGCCCTTGACCGCGTTGACGCCCATGCACGCCGCCGCCAGCTCCGCGTCGAGCTTGGCGTAGATCGGCGCGCCCCAGCCGGCGGGGACACCGGTAGCCTCGCACGCGACGACCGCGCCCAGCGACGAGCCCCGTTTCCGGGCGTCGTCGACCAGCGCCTCCCAGCGCCGCGCCGCGACCGGGTCCGGGCAGAAGAAGGGATTGCGGTCGATCTCGGCGTCGTCGAACCGGGCGGGGTCGATCGCATCGCCCCCGATCGCCTCGACCCAAGCGCGCACTCGTACCTCCGGGATCACCAGCCGTGCGATCGCCCCCGCCGCGGCCCGCGCCGCCGTCTCGCGCGCCGACGACCGCCCGCCGCCTCGATGGTCGCGGAAGCGGTATTTGGCGTCATAGGCGTAGTCGGCGTGACCCGGCCGGTAGGCCTGGGCGACCTCGGCGTAATCCTTCGACCGCTGGTCGACATTCTCGATCAGAAGGCTGATCGGCGTTCCGGTCGTCCGCCCTTCGAAGACGCCGGACAGGATGCGGACCTGGTCGGGCTCCCGCCGCTGCGTCGTGAAGCGGCTGGTGCCGGGCCGTCGCCGGTCGAGCCAGGGCTGCACGTCCGCCTCCGACAGCGATAGACCCGGCGGGCATCCGTCGACCACCGCCCCGATCGCCGGCCCATGGCTTTCGCCCCAAGTCGTGAAGCGGAACACGCGGCCGAACGAGTTCCAGCTCATCAGTCGCTCCGCCGCGTCAGCTTGGCGACCTCGTCGCGGTATCGGAAGCGCAAAGCCGACCAGGTGTCGTCGATCGCCACCTGCGTCACCGCGACGAGCCCCGCCTCGCGCAGCGGCTCCCAGCCGTGATCGCGGGTGATGTCCGTCCGGATCGCGCCCGTCTTCTTCGGATAGGCGAACCACAGCCGCCCGCCGCGGCGATAAAGCGGCAGCGCTTCGGCGAGGCAGGGCCCGACCTCCGCGACCGAATGGATGAAGGCGAGGATCAGTTCGGGCTCGGCCGTCCGCTCGTCGGGTATGGCGTCGAGGCCGTCCGGCCGGGCGACGACGTGCGCGGCCGCGCCCGGCGTCCAGCCCAGCTTCTCGACGGCCGTCTTGGTCACGCCAGCGCGATGTCCGGCGCGTCCTCCGCCTTCATGCCGATGACGTTGTAGCCGGCGTCGACATGATGGATCTCGCCCGTCACCCCGCTCGCCAGGTCGGAGAGGAAGTAGAGGCCGGCCCCGCCCACGTCTTCGATCGTGACGTTGCGGCGCATGGGCGAATTGAGCTCGTTCCACTTCAGGATATAACGGAAGTCGCCGATGCCGCTCGCCGCGAGCGTCTTGATCGGCCCCGCGGAGATGGCGTTCACCCGGATCCGCTCCGGGCCTAAGTCCATGGCGAGGTACTTCACGCTCGCCTCCAGCGCCGCCTTGGCGACGCCCATGACGTTGTAGTGCGGCACGACCTTCTCCGCGCCGTAGTAGGTCAGCGTCAGCAGCGACCCGCCGTCGGGCATCATGGCCCGAGCGCGCTTGGCGACCGCGACGAAGCTGTAGGCCGACACGTTCATCGTCAGCAGGAAGTTGTCGAGGCTGG
>DASVSW010000306.1:0-3257 GCA_036387895.1 Sphingomonas sp. | reverse complement strand
CAAGGGGGCGAGCGTCGAGGTGGTGAACCCGGCCGCCGAGGACTTCGCGGGCTCCAACAGCCGCAAGATGCCGCTCCACATCGTCCGGAACGTCACGGACGACATGACGGTGATGCAGGAGGAGATCTTCGGTCCCGTCCTGCCGATCGCGACCTATCAGGGGATCGACGACGCGATCGCGCAGGTGAACCGGCGCGACCGGCCGCTCGGGCTCTATTACTTCGGCGGCGACGCCGCCGAGCGCCGGCGTGTGCTCGACCGCACGGTGTCGGGCGGCGTCACGCTGGACGACGTGGTGTTCCACGTATCGATGGAGGACCTGCCCTTCGGCGGGGTCGGGCCGTCGGGGATGGGGAGCTATCACGGGCATGACGGCTTCAAGACGTTCAGCCACGCGCGCGCGGTGTTCAAGCAATCGCCTCTCGATGTCGCCAAGCTGGCGGGGCTGAAACCGCCCTATGGCGCGGCCACGGCCAAGACGCTGGCGCGCCAGATCGGGAACATCCACTGATCCCGCACGTTGCGACGTTTCCGGGGATGGGCATAAACTGACACCCGGAGAGTTCTAAGGGGGCGTCCACGCGTGCGATTCTCGGATCGGCGACTATTCTGGCTTGCCGTAGCGCTGGTCTCCTCGAATCCCGCCTTCGCCCAGATCAACGACCAGCCCCGCGCCCCCGCGCGGGGACCCGACGCGCCGCGCCCTGACGAGGGGGCGACGGCGCCCGAGCCCGACGGCGACATCGTGCCCGAAGCCGAGCTGAACAGCGCGCTGCCGCCGTTGTCGGACGACCTGAACGCCCCGCTGGAACCGATGATCGAGGCGGGGCCGACGCCGGCGCCGCTGCCGCTCCCGAACACCTCGACGCCGGCACCGCAGGTCGGCGAGGCGCTGCCCCCGGTCGGGCCGGAGGACCCCCAGCTCGCTCAGCCGCTGGAGCCACTCGGCGGGTTCAACAGCCAGCCGCTCGTCGTCGCCGATCTCGCCGACCAGCAGGGGACGGAGGTCGAGTACGACGTCGTCGTCAACGGCCTGGACGCCGTGAACCTCGACGAGCAGTGGCGCGCGCTGTCGACCTTGGAGGAGGAGGACGGCGAGGCGGACAACGCCTTCCAGGTCGCGCAGCGCGCACGGGAGGACGAGCGGCTGGCCGTGCGCCTGCTCCGCAGCCTCGGCTATTACGACGCCACCGCCAGCTCCGCCGTCGAGCAGATCCCGAACAGCACGAAGCTGCGCGCGACGATCAACGCGACGCCGGGGCGTCTCTACACGCTGTCGTCCGTCACCGTCCGCGCGAACCCGACGACCCCGCCGAACCTGGTCGAGCGCGAGCTGCCGATCAAGGTCGGCGACCCGATAGATGCCGCGCGCATCCAGGGCGCGGAGGCGAACGTCCGCCTGCGGCTGCCGCAACTGGGCTACCCTTTCGTCGAGGTGGGCGAGCGCGACATCCTGCTCGAGGACGTGGGCCCGCGGGCGGTCGGCGCGTACACGCTGCCCGTCGACACGGGGCCGCGGTCGTCGTTCGGGGTCTTGCGGACCGAGGGCGACCCGGTCTTCGGGCTCGACCACCTCAACGTCTTCCCGCGCTTCCGGCCGGGCGAGCTGTACGACGTCCGTCGCACCGACGACCTGCGCGACGCGCTGGTGGCGACCAGCCTCTTCTCCTCGGTCGCCGTCGAGCCGGTGCGGACGGGGCGGCCCGGGCCGGACGGGACGGAGCAGGTCGATCTGCTGGTGCGCCAGACGCGCGGGCCGGCCCGGTCGCTGAACGCGGAGGGCGGCTACGAGACCGGGCGCGGCATTCGCCTCCAGGGCCAGTGGCAGCACCGCAACCTGTTCCCGCCCGAAGGCGCGCTGATCGTCAACGGCGTCGCGGGCACGCTGGAGCAGGGATTGTCGCTGGCGTTCCGTCGCCAGAACGCGGGCCGGCGCGACCGCACCGTCCAGCTGACCGCGCAGGCGAATCGGAGCAGCATCGACGCCTTCGAGGCGTTCACCTTCACGCTGGCGGGCCGGATCAGCTACGATTCGACGCCGATCTGGCAGAAGCCGTTCACCTATGCCTTCGGCGCCGAGCTGATCGGCACCAACGAGGACGTGTTCGACTTCGCCCGAAACGAGCGGCGGCGGCGCACCTTCGGCATCGCGGCGGTCCCGGTCCAGGCGCAGTGGGACCAGTCCGACGACCTGCTCAACCCGACGCGCGGGTTCCGCATCCGGGCGAACGTCAGCCCGGAGGCGTCGGTCAGGAGCGGCGTCCGCCCCTACGTCCGCACCATGCTGGAGGGCACGGCCTATTACCCGGTCGGCGACAAGATCGTCATCGCGGGCCGCGCGCGGGCCGGATCGATCCTGGGCATCGAACGCGACGAGCTGGCGCCCTCGCGGCGCTATTACGGCGGCGGCGGCGGATCGGTGCGCGGCTACGGGTTCCAGCGCCTGGGGCCGTTCGAGCCCGTCTCGTCGCTGGTGCCGAACGAGGAGGGCGAGATCGACGTCGCCGACCTCCGCCCGATCGGCGGGCGCAGCCTGAACGAGTTCGCGCTGGAGGCGCGCTACCGGTTCGGCGATTTCGGCATCGTGCCCTTCATCGACGCGGGCAACAGCTACTCGTCGAGCACGCCGCGCCTGTCCGACCTGCGTTTCGGCGCGGGGATCGGCGCGCGCTACTACACCAACTTCGGCCCGTTGCGCATCGACGTCGCGACGCCGCTCAACCCCCGTGAAGGCGACAGCCGCATCGCGCTCTACATCTCGATCGGCCAGGCCTTCTGATGGCCGCCGAGGACGTAACGCCCGATACGGTCCAGCCCGAGGCTGATCGCCCGGACGCCGCCGCGCCCGCGCGACGGCCGCTATGGCTTCGCGCGCTGAAATGGCTGGGCGTCGCGCTGCTGGCGCTGGCGCTGCTGCTCGGCGCCGTGCTGCTCGGCATCAACACCGATCCCGGCCGCCGCTTCGTCGCCGACCAGATCGGCGGCGTGACCACCGCGACGGGCGTCAACATCACGGTCGGGCGGATCGACGGCTCGCTCTACGGGCGGATGATCCTGTCGGACGTGCGCGTGGCGGACCCCAAGGGCGTGTTCCTGACCAGCCCTCGGATGGAGGTCGACTGGCGGCCGTTCAAGTTCATCCGCAACCATGTCGACGTCCGCTCCTTCGAAACGGATCTGGTCACGCTGCTCCGCCAGCCGGCCCTGCTGCCCGCCGACCCGAACGCGCCTCTGCTCCCCGACATCGACATCGACAT
>DASVSW010000305.1:0-3817 GCA_036387895.1 Sphingomonas sp. | reverse complement strand
GATGCGGGCGCGGGCGTCTGGACCGGTGCTACGACCGGGCGATCGACGTCGCGCCGTGCCCCCTGCGGGATGCACCCCGCGAGCAGCGCCGTCCCGATCAATCCCGCGGTCCGCATCGGTTCGCCCCTAACCCAGCGCCCGCTCGAAAGCGGCGAGCGACGCGTCGTGCGTCAGGTCGAGATGGAGCGGGGTGACCGACACGAAGCCGGAAGTCGCGACGGCGAGATCGGTCTCCGGCGGCGCATCGGCCGGGATGCGCTGCAACGCCAGCCAGTAGTAGTCGAACCCGCGCGGATCGACGCGGTGATCGAGCTTAAGCCGCCCGTGATCCCGAAGACCCTGCCGGCAGACGCGCATGCCCCGCACCTCCCCGGCCGCGACTGGCGGGAAGTTGACGTTGACCACCGTCCGCGGCGCCCACTCGGCGTCGATCAACCGGCGCACGACGCGCTCGCCCCAGCCCTCCGCGGCGGCGAACGACACGTTCTCGCCCGGGCCGGACTCCGCATAGAGCTGCGACAGCGCGATCGAGCGGATCCCGGCGAACGCACCCTCCATCGCGGCGGCGACCGTGCCCGAATAGCTCACGTCCTCCGCCAGGTTGGCGCCGCGGTTGACGCCGGAGAGGACGAGGTCCGGCCAGGGGTCGACCAGCTTCGCCAGCGCCATCATCACCGCGTCGGTCGGCGTGCCGCCCACCGCGAATCGGCGCTCGTCGAAGCGGCGGACGCGCACCGGCTTGGTGATGGTGAGCGCGCGGCCGGTGCCCGACTGCTCCTCCGCGGGCGCCACGATCCAAACGTCGTCGGTCAGCGTCCGCGCGATCCGCTCCAGGACGGCCAGCCCCGGCGCGTGGATGCCGTCGTCATTGGTGAGGAGGATGCGCATCAGGGCTAGCGCGGCTCCAGCCGGTTCAGCCCGCCCAGATAGGGCTGGAGCGCCGCCGGCACCGCGACCGAGCCGTCCTCCTGCTGATAGTTCTCGATCACCGCCACCAGCGTCCGGCCGACGGCGAGCCCCGAACCGTTCAACGTGTGGACGAAGCGCGCGCCCTTCTCGCCTTCCGGTCGGTAGCGGGCGTTCATGCGCCGCGCCTGGAAGTCGGTGCAGGTCGAGCAGCTGCTGATCTCGCGGTACCGGCCTTGGCCCGGCAGCCAGACCTCCAAGTCGTAGGTCCGCGCGGCGGTGAAGCCCATGTCCCCCGCGCAGAGCAGCATCCGGCGATAGGGCAGCTCCAGCGCGTCGAGCACGCCTTCGGCACACGCCGTCATCCGCTCATGCTCCGCGTCCGAAGCGTCGGGCGCCGTGATCGACACCATCTCGACCTTGTCGAACTGGTGCTGGCGTATGTAGCCGCGCGTGTCGCGCCCGGCGGCGCCCGCCTCCGAGCGGAAGCAGGGGGTGAGCGCCACGAAGCGCAGCGGGAGCTCGTCGGCGCCCAGGATCTTCTCGCGGACGATGTTGGTCAGCGACACCTCGGCGGTCGGGATCAGCCAGCGACCGTCCGTCGTGCGGAACAGGTCCTCGGCGAATTTGGGCAGCTGCCCCGTCCCGAACACCGCCTCGTCGCGGACGAGCAGGGGGGGGACGACCTCCTCGTAGCCGTGCTCGCGCGTGAGCCGGTCGAGCATGAACTGCCCCAGCGCCCGCGCCAGCCGGGCGGCGCCGCCGCGCACCAGCGTGAAGCGAGCGCCCGCGATCGCGGCGCCCGTCTCGAAGTCGAGGCCCAACGCCGGCCCGATCGCGTCGTGCTCGGCGGGCGCGAAGGCGAACTCGCGCGGGCGGCCGCGCTCCTGGACGAGCGCGTTGCCGTCCTCGTCCGCGCCCTCCGGCACGTCCGCCGCGGGAAGGTTGGGGATGGCCGACAGCGCCTGCGCCAGCTCGTCCCCGATCCGCGCCTCCTCCGCCTCGAGCCGGGGCAGCGCCTCCTTCAGCGCGGCGACCTGGGCCATCAGCGCCTGCGCGCGCTCCTCGTCCTTGGCCGCCTTGGCCTGGCCGATCTGCCTGCTCAGCGCGTTCCGGTCGGTCTGCGCGGCCTGCGCCTCCGCGACGCAGGCGCGGCGGCGCTCGTCGAGAGCGACCAGCCCGGCCGACATCGGCTCCACCCCCCGCCTGCCGAGCGCGGCGTCGAAAGCGGCGGGATCGTCGCGGATCAGGCGAATGTCGTGCATGGCCCGGCGCTATGGCTGCGCCCGCCGGGGGAGGCAACCGCGAAGCCGGTCCTCGCGTTCACCGCCCGAACCGCGACAGCAAAGGAGTCCCTCGCGATGCTCGTACCCCATAACGCCTTCGTCCTCGTTGCCGACGGCCGCAAGTCGCTGTTCTTCCGCAACGACGGCGACGCCGAGTTCCCGAACCTCGTCGTGGAGGACGCGCAGGAGCATCCGAACCCCGCCGACCGGTTCCACAAGACGGACGCGGCCGGCCGCTCGTTCGGGACGCAGATGGGGAGCAAGGCGCCCAACGCCGCCAAGGGCGGCGGTATGGGCGGCGGCGGGGAGGGCGGGGCGTTCGCCCCGTCGCGCGGCCGGATGGAGGAGGTCGACGTCCACAACCAGGAGGAGATCCGCTTCGCGATCGAGCTCGCCGACATGCTGAAGCGCCGCGCGCTCGCGCACGAGTTCGAGAAGCTGATCATCGTCGCCCCGCCCGCGACGCTCGGATACCTCCGCAAGCACTACCACAAGGAGGTCGAAAGCCGCCTCGCGGGCGAGATCGCCAAGGACCTGACCGGCCATACGGTGCCGGACATCGAAAAGGCGCTGAAGAACGCCTGAGCCGGGCGCCCGCCCACCGCGCGCTTGAAAACGGCCCCGCGCTACGGAGCGCGGGGCCGCCTTAGCGCCGCCTGCTTGGGATCAGGCGGCGACCTGGGTGCGCTTGCCGAACCGCTTGCGCGCGACCAGCGCGGCGGCGGCGGCGCCGAAGAGCAGCGCCATGGGCGGAGCCGGGACCGGCGTCGGGTTCCCGCTGGAGCCGCCGGTCGAACCCGAGCTGGAGCTGGACGAGGAGGAGCTCGACGAGCTGGAGCTCGAGGACGAGCCGCCGTCGCCGCCCGTGCTGCTCGAGCTGGTGCTCGACGAGCCGTTCGAGCTGAACCCGCCGCTCGTGGAGCTCACGCCGCTCGAGCTCGGGTGATCGCCGCCCGTCGAGCTCGATCCGCCCGACGCGCCGTTCTGGTTTTGATTCTGGTTCTGGTTCTGGTTCTGATTTTGGTTCTGATTCTGGCTCTGCTGGTTCGTGTTGTTGTTGGTGTTCGTGTTGTCGATGGTGACGTTCGTCCCGCCCGTCGAGCTGGAGACGTTGCCCGACGACGAAGACGAGGACGACACGTTGCCCGACGACGAGACGTTGCCCGACGACGAGGAGGACACGTTCCCAGATGACGAGGACGACACGTTGCCCGAGGACGACGAGGACGACACCACCGCGCCCGACGAGGTGGAAGAAGAGACGATGTCGCCGCCCGAGCTCGACGAGGTGGACGAGATCACGACGCTGCCCGCGCCGCCGCCACCGCCGCCGAAGGCGAACCCGCCGCCGAAGCCGCCCGGGAAACCGCCGAAGAAGCCGCCGCCGCCGCCGACGACCACGGGCACTGCGCCGCCGGTCGCGACGAGCGGCTGTTGGACGGGAAGGGGCACGGGCGCGGCCTGGCTCGCCACCGTCACCACCGCGGGCGGGCAGACGGCGCTGGTCGTGGTGGTCGTGACGCGACGCGTCTTGGGCCGGGAGGCGACCTTCACGGCCTTGCGGTGCACGACGCGCTTGGGCGCCTTCACCGACTGGCGTTTCACGTATTCGGTGCGCGCCGGGC
>DASVSW010000304.1:0-9256 GCA_036387895.1 Sphingomonas sp. | reverse complement strand
CGAGGTCGCCAAGATCCGCGCCGAGATGGAGGCGATCCGGCAGGAGGTCGGCTTCTCGGGCGACCTCAAGGCGTTCCTGACCTTCCTGCGTACCGACCAGCGCTTCTACGCGAAGACGCCCGACCAGCTGCTCAAGGAGGCCGCTTGGCTGTCCAAGCGCTTCGACGGCATGGCGGACCAGTGGTTCGGCCGGCTCCCGCGCGGGCGCTTCGCGGTGAAGCCGGTGCCGGACGAAATCGCGCCCTTCTACACCGCGGGCCGCGGCGGTCGGGACACATATTGGGTCAACACCTACGACCTGCCCGCCCGACCGCTGTTCCAGCTCCCGTCCTTGACGCTGCACGAGAGCGCGCCAGGCCACTCGTTCCAGATCTCGCTAGCGGCGGAGAACCGCGACCTGCCCGCCTTCCGCCGCCAGAGCTACATCTCGGCCTATGGCGAAGGCTGGGCGCTCTACACCGAGCGGCTGGGCGACGAGATGGGCTATTACCGCGACCCATATGAGCGGTTCGGGATGCTCAGCTACCAGATGTGGCGCGCGGCGAGGCTGGTGATCGACACCGGCATCCACTCGAAAGGGTGGACGCGTACCCAAGCGCTCGCCTTCTTCCGCGACAACACCGCGCTTTCGGAGCGCGAGCTAACGACGGAGGTGGACCGCTATATCGGCTGGCCCGGCCAGGCGCTGAGCTACTATCTCGGCCAGCTCGCCATCCAGCGCGCCCGCGCCAAGGCGGAAGCGGCGCTCGGAGCGAAGTTCGACGTCCGCGCCTTCCACGACACCGTGCTCTCCGTCGGCTCCGTCCCGCTTCCCGTGCTGGAAGCACGGATAGATCGCTTCATCGCCGAGGGCGGGCCGTCACCTTACCCCGGCTGACCAGGAACCAGACCAGCAGGCCGAGCGGTCCGGCCATGAACGTCAGGAACAGGATCGGCGCCTGGGCGAGCCGTCCGAACCCGCGCCGGTCCGCTTCCTCCGCGATCCAAGTCCCGACGAACAGGTCGAAGGCGAGGTAATGCGTCCAGCCGACGACGATCCCGCCGTCGCTGGCGAACAGCGCGCGTAGGCCCTTGACCGAATAATCCGTCATGCTCGCCGGCGCGCCTGCGTCGCGGACCGGGTCGACCAGCCCGCCGAGCAGCGCGGTGAACAAGGCGACGTAGATCGCGCATAGCAGGCCGACGCCGACATAGCGGATCGGCGGGAGCCAGCGCCGCGGGCCGAACAGCAGCAGCGCCCAGGCGACCACCGCGATCGCGTTGGTCAGCCCGAACAGCTGCTGCCACATCGGCGCTACTCCGCCGCCTGGGGCAGCGCAGGCTCTTTCCAGACCAGCATGGGCTTCCTCGCCGCCTGCGTCTCGTCAAGGCGCGCGCGGGGCGCGAAGTGCGGCGCGGATTTAAGGCTGACGTCGCCCGCCTTGGCGCGCGTCGCCACCGAGCGGAGCGCGTCGATGAATTGGTCCAGCGCCGCCTTCGACTCGGTCTCGGTCGGCTCGACGAGCATCGCGCCGTGGACGACGAGCGGGAAATAGACGGTCATCGGGTGGAAGCCCTCGTCGATCAGGCCCTTGGCGACGTCCAACGTCGAGAAGCCGTCGGCGAGGTTCGCGTCGGAGAACAGCGCCTCGTGCATGCACGGACCCGAGCCGGCGAAGGGCGCGTCGAGCACGTCCTCCAGACGCCGCAGCACGTAGTTGGCGTTCAACACGGCGTCCTCGGCGACCTGGCGCAACCCGTCCGCGCCATGGCTGAGGATATAGGTCAGCGCGCGGGTGAACATGCCCATCTGGCCATGGAACGCCACCATCCGGCCGAAGCTCGACTCGTGATGCTCCTCGCTCGCGGTCTCCTCCTCGACGAGGACGAAATGGTCGTCGTGCTTTTCGACGAACGGGAGCGGCGCGAAGGGGCTGAGCGCTTCCGAGAACACGACCGGCCCCGACCCCGGGCCGCCGCCGCCGTGCGGCGTGGAGAAGGTCTTGTGCAGGTTGATGTGCATCGCGTCGATGCCGAGATCGCCCGGGCGGACGCGGCCGACGATGGCGTTGAAATTGGCGCCGTCGCAGTAGACGAAACCGCCCGCGGCGTGGACCGCATCTGAGATCGCCTTCATGTCCGGTTCGAAGAGGCCGCAGGTGTTCGGGTTGGTGATCATCACCCCCGCCACGTCCGGCCCCAGCCGCTTCGTCAGCGCGTCCAGGTCGACGCGGCCGCGCTCCGTCGCGGGCACCTCCTCGACGGTGAAGCCCGCGAAAGCGGCGGTCGCCGGGTTGGTCCCGTGCGCGCTCTCGGGCACCAGGATGACGCGCCGGTCGGTGTCGCCGCGCGCCGCGAGCGCGGCCTTGATCGCCAGGATGCCGCACAGCTCGCCATGCGCGCCGGCCTTGGGGCTCATCGCGACCGAATGCATGCCCGTCAGCGTCACCAACCAATGGGCGAGCTGGTGGATCACCTCCAGCGCGCCCTGGACGGTGTCGAGGGGCTGGAGCGGATGCACGTCGGCGAAGCCGGGAAGCCGCGCCATCTTCTCGTTGAGGCGCGGGTTGTGCTTCATCGTGCACGAACCGAGCGGGAACAGGCCCAGGTCGATCGCGTAGTTCTGACGCGACAGGCGGGTGTAGTGGCGGACCGTCTCCGGCTCCGACAGGCCGGGCAGGCCGATCGGCCGCTCGCGGGCGAGGTCGCCGAGGCGGCCCGCGGTCGACGACGGCTCCGCCATGTCGACGCCGCACGTCTCGTCCGAACCGATCTCGAAGATCAGCGCCTCTTCGAGCATCAGCGCCTTGTTGCCCGTCGAGGTGACGGTCGCGCCGCCGTCGCGGGCGGTCATCTCGGGCTTCCAGCCGCTCTGGTTGATCGCGTTCATGCCAGCACCTCCTGGAGCGCCGTCGCCAGCGTCTCGATATCCTCGTCGGTCACGACTTCGGTGACCGCGACCACCAATCCGTTCTTCAGCCGGTCGTCCCCTGGGTAGAGCCGACCGAGCGACACGCCCGCGAGCACGCCGCGCTCGGCGAGCGTGCGGACGACGGGGCGCGCCTCGGTCGGGAGCCGCAACGTGAACTCGTTGAAGAAGCGGTCGGTCACGAGCTCGACGCCCGGCACCTGCGTCAGCCGCTCGGCCGCGGCGACCGCCTTGGCGTGGTTGACCGTCGCCAGCCTCCGCAGGCCCTTTTCGCCCAGCAGCGTCATGTGGATCGAGAAGGCGAGCGCGCAGAGGCCGGAGTTCGTGCAGATGTTGGACGTCGCCTTTTCGCGGCGGATATGCTGCTCGCGCGTCGACAGCGTCAGCACGAAGCCGCGGCGGCCGTCGGCGTCCACCGTCTCGCCGCACAGGCGGCCGGGCATCTGCCGGACGTATTTGTCCTTGCAGCCGAACAGGCCCACATACGGCCCGCCGAACTGCAGGCCGACGCCGAGCGACTGGCCCTCGCCCACCACGATGTCCGCGCCCATCTCGCCGGGCGACCGACAAGCGCCCAGCGCGACCGGCTCGGTCACGACCGCGATCAGCAGCGCCTTCCTGGCCTGGCACGCAGCCGCCAGCTCGGACAGGTCGGCGATGCGGCCGAGGATGTCGGGGTATTGGACGACGACGCAGCTGGTGTCGCCGTCGATGCGCGCGATCAGGTCGGCGACGTCCGTCTCGGCGGTCAGCGTCGGGACGGCCGTCTCCAGCTGGTCGCCGGTGAACCGCGCCATGGTCTTCGCGACGGAGACGTAGTGCGGGTGCAGGCCCGACGAGAGCAGCGCCTTGCCGCGCTTGGTGATGCGCCGCGCCATTCCGATCGCCTCCCAGCAGGCGGTCGAGCCGTCGTACATCGACGCATTGGCGACGTCGGTCCCGAGCAGGCGGGCGACCTGCGTCTGGAACTCGAACAGCATCTGCAGCGTGCCCTGCGCGATCTCGGGCTGGTAGGGCGTGTAGGCGGTCAGGAACTCGCCGCGCTGGATCAGGTGGTCGACCGACGCCGGGACGTGGTGCTTGTACGCGCCGCAGCCGAGAAAGAACGGGACCTCCCCCGCCACCACGTTCTTGCGGGCGAGCGCGGTCATGTGGCGCTCGACGGCCATTTCGCTAGCGTGGTTCGGCAGGTCATGGATCGGCCCGTCGAGCCGCGCGGCTTCGGGCACGTCGACGAACAGGTCGTCGACCGATCCCGCGCCGATGACGGCGAGCATGTCGGCGCGGTCGTGTCGCGTCAGGGGAAGGTAGCGCATCGTTTATCCTCGTGAGCCCCTCCCCCGAAAGGGAGCGGCCTTCAGGTCAGAGCTTCTTGACGAAGCCGGCGTAGGCGTCCTCGTCCATCAGCTCCTCGAGCTCGCTCGGGTCGCTGAGCGTCAGGCGGAAGAACCAGCCGTCCGCTTCCGGGTCCGAGTTGACGAGCGACGGGTCGTCGGTGAGCGCCGGGTTGCCCTCGATCACCGTGCCGGAGACAGGCGCATAGACGTCGGAGGCGGCCTTGACCGACTCGACCACGGCGGCCTCGTCGCCCTTGGTCAGCTCCTTTCCCTCGTCGGGCACGTCGACGAACACGATGTCGCCGAGCTGGCCTTGCGCGTAGTCGCTGATGCCGACGGTGCCGATGTCGCCGTCGACGTCGATCCATTCATGTTCTTCGGTGAAGTAACGGGGCATCTGCTCAGGCTCCTGCACGGACGTAGCGGTGGGGGACGAAGGGCATGGGGGTCACGACCGCGCGGTGCAGCTTGCCGCGCTGCGCCAGCGTGACGGTCGTGCCCGGCGCGGCGAGCGCGGCGGGGACGTAGGCCATCGCGATCGGCTGGCCGAGCGTGGGCGCGAAGCCGCCGCTGGTGACGCGGCCGATCTGCGAGGACTCGTCGTCGACCACCGCGGCGCCCTCGCGCACGGGCTGGCGGCCCTCGACGATCAGGCCGACGCGCTTGGCGATCGGACCCTGCTCGCGCTCGAGCAGGATGCGCTCCGCGCCGAGGAAGTCGCCCGCCTCGCGGCGGCGCTTCGACAGGGCGAAGCCGAGATCGGCCATGACGGGGGAGATGTCGGGGTCGATGTCGTGGCCGTAGAGCGGCAACCCCGCCTCGAGCCGGAGCGAGTCGCGCGCGCCCAGCCCGATCGGGCGCGTCTCGGGTTCCGCCGCGACCGCCTCGGCGAACGCCTCGGCGTGATCCACCGGCACCGAGATCTCGAAGCCGTCCTCGCCGGTGTAGCCCGACCGGCTGATCCAGAGCGGCGCGCCCCGCCACTCGAACGCGCCGCCCGTCATGAACACCAGCCGCTCGACGCCGGGCACGAGGCGCGCCAGCGCGTTCACCGCCTTTGGACCTTGCAGCGCGAACAGCGCCTGCTCGTCCATGAGGTTGATGGTGACGTCTTCGGGCAGGTGATCGAGCAGATAGGCGACGTCGTCATACTTGGTCGCACCGTTCACGACCATGTAGAGCGCGCCCGGCTCGTCCGAGAACGGGTTGGTTGCGGGCAGCCGCGTCACCATCAGGTCGTCGAGTACGCCGCCGTTCTCGCCGAGCAGCAGCGAGTAGCGCAGCCTTCCCTCGCCCAGGCCGGTGACGTCGCCGGGCAGCACGCGCTCCAATGCGCGGTCCACGCCGTCGCCGGTCAGCAGCACCTGGCCCATATGGCTGACGTCGAACAGGCCGGCGGCGGCGCGCGTCCACTGGTGCTCCGCCATGATGCCTTCATACTGGATCGGCATCTCGTAGCCCGCGAACGGGACCATCCGCGCGCCGCGGGCGCGATGCCAGCCGTCGATCGGCAGCAGCTGGGGCGCGGGCTCGCCGCCCTCCCCGTCAGCCATATCAGGGTCGTGGCGGAACTCGGTTCCGCGCGCACCGTGCTCGGTGGGGCCGCCATGGACTGCTTCGCTCATCGACACGCTCCGTCAAAGGGCGGACCTCCGGAAGCTCCTTCCGTCGGATCCGGTTCCCCCTCTGTCACGGAACCTGAGAGCTTTCGTCCGGAGTATGGTCCGGACTTACCCCTTCGGTGGCCCCGACCGACCGGCCGGAGCGCTTTCCAGAGTGTCGTCAGCCCGCGCGGTCCCTAGTGCCTGAGAGATTCCGGGGCGGTTGCTCCTTCGGCGGCCCAGGTCTCCCCGAACGCTCTCCCGCGCGCGCCCATGACGGTCACGGGACCCCGGCGAAGCACTGCTTCACTGGAAACCCTGCCCGCCATCGACGCGCTCGGCCTTGGGCTGGCGCGCCCGCCCCGTCAAGTCACCGCGTGGCGTTGTAGCGCAACTGCTCGTCGGTCAGCTGGAAGCCGACCAGCGCCTCGAAGGTGGCGGCCAGCACGGCCTGGCGCACCTCGGGCTGGGTCAGCGGATCGACGGCCGCGTCCTCGTCGCCCGCCTTGCGGCGACGGGTCAGCTGGCGGCGGACGTCCTCGGGCAACGTGGCGGCGGCGCGGCTGACGTAGCTCGTCGCCTGCCCCTGGGCGGTCGCGCGCGCCTGGCCCGCGTCGAAGCGGACGGCCACCTGGCCGACGCGCTTCGCGGTCACGGCGGAGCCGCCGCGCACCACGGCGATGTAGTAGGGCAGCACCAGTTCGCGCGTACCCTCGGCGCGGGCGCGGCGTGCGAGCACGTCGAAGGTGATGGTGGTGGAGATCTGGTCGCCCGTGTCGTCGCAGGTCGACCGGACGTTGGTGAGCGTCGCGGTGACGTCCAGCGCCGACTGCTCGCGGCTGGCCGGCGGATCGAACAGGGTGACGTCGCCCGTCCCCGCCGCCACGCCCACCGTCGGGCAGGCGGTGCGCACCGCGGTGACGCCGACGCCGCCCGCCACCTCGAGCTCGCCCGAGCGGGAGCAGGCGGTGAGCGCCAAGCTCGAAAACAGGGCGGCCGAAAGCGCGGCGGCGGCGCCCGACTTGGATGAGATCAGCACGGATACCCTTCTTGAGAACTGGCCGGGATCGCATCCCGAGGCGGGCGGCACCATAGGAACGGCCTTCCGCCTCCGCAAGCGATGGGGTAGGACGCCGGACGTGACCAAACCCCTGCTACAGCTGCTCATCGCGGCGCCGCGCGGCTTCTGCGCGGGCGTGGACCGCGCGATCCGGATCGTCGAACTCGCCATCGAGAAGCACGGGCCGCCCGTCTACGTGCGGCACGAGATCGTGCACAACCGCTTCGTCGTCGACTCCCTGCAGGCCAAGGGGGCGGTGTTCGTCGAGGAGCTGGACGAGGTGCCGGACGGCGCGCCCGTCGTCTTCTCCGCGCACGGCGTTCCCAAGTCGGTCCCGGCGACCGCGCAGGGGCGCGGCCTGGAGTATCTGGACGCCACCTGCCCGCTCGTCTCCAAGGTCCACCGCCAGGCGGAGCGTCAGGTCGCGGCGGGGCGGCACATCCTGTTCATCGGGCACGCCGGGCATCCGGAGGTGATCGGCACCTTCGGCCAGGTGCCGACGGGGACGATGACGCTGGTCGAGACGGTCGCGGACGTGGCGGCGCTGGACATCGCGGACACCTCCAACCTCTCCTTCCTGACCCAGACCACGCTGTCGGTCGACGACACCGCCGAGATCGTGGCGGCGCTGAAGCGGCGCTTCCCCGCCGTCGAGGGCCCGCGCGGCGAGGACATCTGCTACGCCACGTCGAACCGGCAGGCGGCCGTGAAGGCGATCGCGGGACGGGTGGACGCGATGCTGGTGATCGGGGCGCCCAACTCGTCCAACTCGCTGCGCCTGGTCGAGGTCGCCGAGCGCGAGGGCGTGCCCGCACGGCTGATCCAGCGGGCGGGCGACATGGACTGGTCGTTCCTGGACGGCGTGGCGACGCTGGGGATCACCGCCGGCGCGTCGGCGCCCGAGATCCTGGTCCGCGAACTCGTCGACCGCTTGTCCGAGCGGTTCGAGGTGGTCGAGCGCGAGGAGGAGACGACGCGCGAGACGATCTCGTTCAAGCTGCCGCGCGAGCTCGAAGCCGCCGCCTGATGGCGGTCTACACGCCGGTCTCGGCGGAGGCGCTGCACGCCTTCCTTGCCGGGTTCGACGTCGGCGAGGGCGTCGCGCACAAGGGGATCGCGGAAGGGGTCGAGAACTCGAACTACCTCGTCATCACGACGCGGGGTCGGTTCATCCTGACGCTCTACGAGAAGCGCGTCGATGACGGCGACCTGCCGTTCTTCCTCGACCTGCTCGACCACCTGGCCGAGCGGAGCCTGCCGGTCGCGCGGGCGGTTCCCGACCGGCGCGGCGAGCGCGTCCACCGCGTCGAGGGCAAGCCCGCCTGCCTGATCGAGTTCCTGCCGGGCTTGTCGGTGTCGCATCCGACGGAGCGCCAAGCGCGCGCGGCGGGGGCGGCGCTGGGCGCCCTGCACCGGGCGGCGGCGGACTTCGGGCAGGCGCGCGCGAACACGCTGGGCGTCGCGGACTGGCGGCCGTTGATGGAGCGGTGCGGCGCGGGGCTGGACGCGATCGCGCCGGGACTGGCGGCGCAGGTCGACGCCGCGCTCGCGCGAGTCGAGGCGGCGTGGCCGCACGACCTGCCGCGCGCGGTCATCCACGCCGACCTGTTCCCCGACAACGTGCTGATGCTCGGGGACGGGGTAACGGGGCTGATCGACTTCTACTTCGCCTGCACGGAGGTGCGCGCGTACGACCTGGCGGTGACGCATTCGGCCTGGTCGTTCGACGCGACGGGCGAGCGGTACGACGCGGCGGTCGGCCGGGCGCTGGTCGACGGCTATGCGGCAACCTTCGGGCTATCGGCGGAGGAGCGCGCCGCCTTGCCGGTGCTGGCGCGGGGCGCGTGCCTGCGGTTCCTGCTCACGCGCGCATGGGACTGGTTGAACACGCCGGCGGATGCGCTGGTGACGAGAAAGGACCCGCTCGCCTATCTGCGGCGGCTCCAGCGATACGAATCGGAGAATCTGTTCGCGTGACCGAAGTCGAAATAGCCACGGACGGGGCGTGCAAGGGCAATCCCGGGCCGGGCGGCTGGGGGGCGCTGATCCGCGCGGGCGGCAAAGAGAAGGAGCTGTCCGGGGCCGAGAACCCGACCACCAACAACCGCATGGAGCTGACCGCCGCGATCGAGGCGCTGAACGCGCTCACCCGGCCGTGCAAGGTCAAGCTGTCGACCGACAGCCGCTACGTGATGGACGGGCTGACCAAGTGGATCCACGGCTGGCTGCGGAACGGCTGGCGGACGGCGGACAAGAAGCCGGTCAAGAACGCGGAGCTGTGGCAGGAACTGCTGGCGGCCGCGGAGCCGCACCGGATCGAGTGGGTGTGGGTCAAGGGCCATGCCGGGAA
>DASVSW010000303.1:0-11418 GCA_036387895.1 Sphingomonas sp. | reverse complement strand
CGACAAGGGATGGGGGTCCTCGACATGCTGGCTGCGCTGGGGGCGCCGGAGAACATCGTCTTCGCGGCGGCGTTGCTGCTGATGCTGCTCATCGGCGGGGTGGCGGCCGCGGGGCTGGGGGCGGACGTCGATCTGGACGGGGGCGACCTGTTGAGCTGGCTCGGCGTCGGGCGGCTACCGCTGCTCGTGGTGCTGGTCGTGTTCCTCGCGGTGTTCGGCCTGTTGGGGCTGACGGGGCAGTGGATAGCGGCGGCGCTGACGGGTGCGCCGGTGGCGCCTTGGATAGCCGTGCCGGCGGTCGGCCTCGCCGCGCTGCCCGTCACCGCGTCGATCGGCCACTCGCTCGCGCGCGTGCTGCCGGGCGACGAGACCAGCGCGATCGAGCTCGACGAGCTGATCGGCCGGGCCGCCACCGTCGTCACCGGCCGCGCCGAATACGGCTCGCCCGCCCGCGCGCGGATCGAGGACCGGCACGGCCAGGCGCATTTCGTGATGGTCGAGCCCGACCGGCCCGGCCCCGCCTTCCGCGAGGGCGAGGCGGTGCTGCTGGTGCGTCAGGAAGGCCATCTGTTCCGCGCGATCAGCCGCGGCGACGCGCTGCTGCCGCGTCTCGACTAGGTTCTCAAGGGAGTGGGTTCGATGCCGTTCATGCCGGTTCTGTTCATGGCGGGCGCCGCGCTCGCGGCCATCCTGGTGCTGGGGCTGATCGTCGCCCGGCTGTACAAGCGCGCGACCAAGGAGGTGGGCTTCGTCCGCACCGGCTTCGGCGGCGAGAAGGTGGTGATCAACGGCGGCGCGCTGGTGCTGCCGGTGTTCCACGAAACGATGCCGGTGAACATGAACACCGTGCGCCTCGCCGTCGAGCGCAAGAACTCGGACGCGCTTATCACGCTCGACCGCCTGCGCATCGACGTGAAGGCGGAGTTCTACGTCCGGGTGAAGCCCGACGCCCAGTCGATCGCGACCGCGGCGCAGACATTGGGCCTGCGCACCATGAACCCCGAAGCGCTGAAGGAGCTGGTAGAGGGCAAGTTCGTCGACGCGCTGCGCTCGGTCGCGGCCGGCATGACGATGAACCAGCTCCACGAGCAGCGGTCCGAGTTCGTCCAGAAGGTGCAGCAGGTCTCGTCGGTCGATCTCGCGATGAACGGGCTGGAGCTGGAATCGGTGTCGCTGACCGGGCTCGACCAGACCTCGATCGAGCATTTCAACCCCAACAACGCGTTCGACGCGGAGGGCCTGACCAAGCTGACCGAGCAGGTCGAGCTGCGCAAGAAGGCCCGGAACGACATCGAGCAGGACACGCGCGTCCAGATCGAGACCAAGAACCTGGAGGCGGCGCGCCAGAGCTTCCTGATCGGGCGCGACACCGAGTTCGCCCGGCTGGAGCAGGAGCGCGAGCTCGAGGTGCGCCGCGCCGAGCAGGCCGCCGAGGTCGCGCGCGAGCAGGCGGCGCGCCAGCGCGAGGCGGACGCCGCCAAGATCGAGGCGAAGCGCCAGATCGACGCCCAGCAGATCGAGGCCGACCGCGCCATCGCCCAGGCCAAGATCGCGCAAACGCAGGCGATCGAGATCGCGCGCCAGGAGCAGCAGATCGCGGTCCAGAATAAGTCGCGCGAGGAGAGCCAGGCGCGGGCGGAAGCCGACCGCGCGCGCGCCGAAGCCGTCGCCGCCGAGGAGCGCGTGACGACCAGCCGTGACACGGAGGTCGCCGACCGCTTGAAGCGTATCGAGCTGATCGAGGCCGCCAAGGAGGCGGAGCGCGCCGCGATCGGGATCACGGTCGCCGCCGACGCCGAGAAGCAGGCGGCGGCCGATCGCGCCATGTCGCTCCGGCTCGCGGCCGAGGGCGAGGCGGAAGCGGAGAAGGTCCGCGCCGAGGCCGCGCGCGTCCGCTTCGAGGTGGAGGCCGCGGGCCAGCGCGCGGTCAACGAGGCGGCGAACATCCTGTCGATGGAGCAGGTGTCGCTCAAGACCAAGCTCGCGCTGTTGAAGGTGCTGCCGGAGGTGATCCGCGAGGCGTCGAAACCGCTGGAGGCGATCGACAGCATCAAGATCGTCCAGGTCGACGGGCTGACCGGGCGGAACGGATCGGTAGCCGACGCGGGCGCGATGATGGGCGAGCGCAACCTCGCCGGGGCGGCGGTGGACGCCGCGCTCCGCTACCGCGCGCAGGCGCCGGTGGTGGACGGCCTGATGCGCGAGCTGGGGTTGTCGGGCGGCTCGCTCGACGCGCTGGTGGCGGGCGCCGCGGGCGTCTCCGCCGCCTCGACGATGATCGCGGAGACTGTCGAGCCGAAGGCGGAGTAGAGCACCTTTCCACTCATCCCCGCCTTCGGAATGAGGCAGATAGATCGGCCCCGCCGCTCGGGCGAGCGACGGGGCCGTTCCTCGTTCGGCCGGAGCCGACCCGGTTACGGGCTGTCGGGCGAGTCGTCGTCGTCGCCGCCGGTCGCGACCAGCACGATCACGATCAGCGCGGCCAGGATGCCGATGTTGATCAGCGTGGCCGTCGGGCCTTCCGCGATCTTGCTGTCCGAAGCGGTGGAGCCGCCCGCGCGGGAAACGCCCGCGACGGACAGCGAGGAGGCCGGGTTGGCCGAGGCCGCGACCGGCGTCGCGGTCATCGCGACGGCGGCGGCGATCGTCGCCATCGATTGCAGAAACTTCATCTATTCGCTCCCTGTGGTCGTGCCGAGCGACTGTGACGCCGTGGCGTCGCGTCGTCGATGCGCAGGGGCTTCCAAGCACGATATTGTGTAGAAACTGTTGCATCGGCGGCACAAAGCTGACGCCGTTCCGTCACCGTCCCGCGACGGCGGTGTAACAATGGTCGGCCAGGGCGCTGGGGCGAGGGAGACCGCCCATGTCGCCGTCCGACTTCAACGTGACCGAACTCGCCGACTTCGCCCAGTCGCGTCCGCATCATCCGGAGCGCGTCGTCGAGCGCACGCGGTACCGCACCGTCTGGATCTCGGACGTCCATCTGGGGACGCGCGGGTGCAACGCGCCGATGCTGATCGACTTCCTCGACCATGTCGACAGCGACGTCATGTACCTGGTCGGCGACATCATCGACGGGTGGCAGCTCAAGAAGCGCTTCCACTGGCCGGCCGCGCACAACGACGTGGTCTGGCGGCTGATGAAGCGGGCCAAGCGCGGCACGCGCGTCGTCTACATCCCCGGCAACCACGACGAGATGTTCCGGCAGTTCACCGGGCTCGACTTCGGCGGCGTCGAGATCCGCCGGAAAACGATCCACGAGACCGCCGACGGCCGCCGCCTCCTGGTGCTGCACGGCGACGAGTTCGACGCGATCACCATGGGGCATCGCTGGCTCGCCCATCTGGGCGACTACGCCTACACCGCGCTGATGGGGCTGAACCGCTGGGTCAGCATCGCGCGGCGTCTCGCGGGCATGCCCTATTGGTCCCTGTCCAAGCACGCCAAGGCCAAGGTCAAGAACGCCGTCGCCTTCATCTCGAAGTTCGAGGAGGTGGTGGCGCACGCGGCGGGGACGCGCGGCGTCGACGGGGTGGTGTGCGGCCACATCCACACGGCCGACATGCGCGTCATCAACGGCGTCGAATATTACAACGACGGCGACTGGGTCGAAGGGTGCAACGCGCTGGTCGAGCATTTCGACGGGCGCATGGAGATACTGAACTGGGCGGACGTGATCGCGGAGCGCGAGCGCGCCAAGCCCAGCGCCGACGTGGTCCGGATCGCCGCGTGATGCGGATCGCTATCGTCACCGACGCCTGGAGCCCGCAGGTCAACGGCGTGGTCCGCACGCTTCAGGCCGTGCGCGCCGAGCTGGAGCGGATGCGCCACGAAGTGCTCGTGGTGGCACCCGACGGCTTCCGGTCGATGCCGTGCCCGACTTATCCGGAGATCCGGCTCGCCTTCGCCTCGTCGGGGCGGGTGGGCTCGATGCTGGAGCGGTTCGCGCCCGACGCCATCCACCTGTCGACCGAAGGGCCGCTCTGCCTGTCGGCGCGGCGCTGGTGCCTCGGGCGCGGGCTGCCCTTCACCACGGCGTACCACACTCAGTTCCCCGACTACGTCGCGGCGCGCACGCCAGTGCCGGCGGAGCTCGTCTGGCGCTACATACGCTGGTTCCACCGGCCTTCGACGGCGATCCTGGCGTCCACGCCGACGATCGCGCGGACGCTGGTCGACCACGGCCTGCCACAGGTGCGGATGTGGGGCAGGGGCGTCGACCAGGCGCTGTTCCGACCCGACGGCCCGCGCGCGCCGGAGATGGCGGGGCTAGCCGGGCCGGTGCAGCTCTATGTCGGCCGCGTCGCCGTGGAGAAGAACATCGACGCGTTCCTGAGCGGTCAGGTTCCCGGCGCGAAGGTGGTGGTCGGCCACGGCCCGGCGCTCGACGCGCTGGCGGCGCGCCACCCCGACGCGCTGTTCCTGGGCGCGCGGAGCGGCGAGGCGCTGGCGGCCTGCTACCGCGCGGCGGATGTGTTCGTGTTCCCCAGCCGCACCGACACCTTCGGCCTGGTGATGGCGGAAGCGCTGGCGTGCGGCGTGCCCGTCGCGGCCTACCCGGTGACGGGTCCGGTCGACGTGATCACCGAAGAGGTGGGCGCGATGGACGAGGACCTGGGCGCCGCGGTCGCGCGCGCGCTGACGCGCGACCGGGCGGCCTGCGCCGATTACGCCCGCCGCTTCAGTTGGGAGGCGAGCGCGGGGCAGTTCCTGGGCGCGCTGGCGCCGATCGAGAGGTTCCGCGCGGCGGCGTAGCGGCGTCGGCGCCGGGCTGTTTCGGCGTCGTGCTTGCCCTCCCGGCGTGCAGGGCGTACATCCCCACCATGGCGTGGCCGCTCCGGTGAGGGGCGGCCCTTTCTATTTCCGACGGAGTTCCGCCCAGTGGCCCAGCCGCTCATGCCCCATGCGACCGCGTCCTGGCTGGTCGACAACACCTCGCTCTCCTTCGAGCAGATCGCCGATTTCTGCGGCCTGCACATCCTCGAGGTGCAGGCGATCGCCGACGACACCGCCGCGACCAAACTGACCGGCCGCGACCCCGTCCGCGCGCACGAGGTGACGCAGGAGGAGATCGACAAGGCGCAGGCCGATCCCGACTACCGGATGAAGATGATCAAGGGGCCGGAACAGGTCCGCCGCACCAAGGGGCCGCGCTACACGCCCGTCTCCAAGCGGCAGGACAAGCCGGACGGCATCGCCTGGATCATCCGCAACCACCCGGAGATCTCCGACGGGCAGATCGGGCTGCTGATCGGCACCACGCGCACCACCATCGCGGCCATCCGCGACCGGTCGCATTGGAACATCAACAACATCACGCCCAAGGACCCGGTGACGCTGGGCCTGACCACGCAGCGCGAGCTGGACGCCGCCGTGGCCAAGGCGAGCAAGGGCGTACCCGACCAGGCCGCCAGCGACGAACGCCTGGCGGGCGACCGCGACGCGCTGATCGAGCAGCTGCGCGCCGAGCGCGAGGCCAACGCCCGCAACGCCGACACCGAAGGCCAGCTGTCCGCCGTCGAGGCGGACGCGCGGGCGCTGTTCGGGGACCCGTTCCGGCGTTGACCGTACCCGCCCTCTCCCGCTTTTGCGGGAGAGGGACAGGCGCGTAGCGCCAGGGTGAGGGCGGTGACCAGAACAGGCCCTCGCCCTGCGCCTTCGGCGCTGTCCCTCTCCCGCGAAAGCGGGAGAGGGGTTTAGGTCTGGTCGCCGTCGTGACCCGTTGCTACCCGCAACCGATGGCGACCGCTTCCCTCCTCGGCCCCCGCGTGCGGAGCGGGTTGACCTATCCGCTCGGCGACCTGCCGACCGGCGAGCCCGCTCGCGTGGCGCCTGGCGTCGCGATGCTCAGGATCGCGGTGCCTGGACCGCTCCGGCACGTGAACTGCTGGCTGCTCGACGACGAGGGCGGGGTGGCGGTCGTCGACACCGGCATGGACACGCCCGACGCGAGGGCCGTGTGGGACGCCGCTGCGCTCCCGAGCGTGACGCAGGTGATCGGCACGCATTTCCACCCCGACCATATAGGCCTCGCCGGCCGGCTCTGCGCCGAGCACGCGGCGCCGCTGGTGATGACGCGGGGCGAGTGCCTGCTCGCCAAGCTGCTCATCGCGGACGCGCGCGACGCGGTGCCTCCCGAGGTCGTCGCCTGGTGGCGGATGGCGGGCTGGTCCGACGAGGCGGTCGCGGCGGCGAGCGCGAAAGGCTGGGCGAGGTTCCGCCGGATCGTCTCGCCGCTGCCGCACGGCTTCACCCGCATCGCGGACGGCGACCGCATGGCGATAGGCGCGGCGGAGTGGCGCGTCGTGGTGGGGTCGGGTCACAGCCCCGAGCACGCCTGCCTGCTCGACGAGCGGACCGGCGTCCTCCTCGCGGGCGACCAGGTCCTGCCGCGGATCAGCCCCAACGTTTCGCTGTCGGTCAACGAGCCGCAAGCCGATCCGCTCGGCGAATGGCTCAGCTCCATCGACAAGCTTCGCGCGCTCGACCCCGATCTCCTCGTGCTGCCGGGCCATGGCGACCCGTTCACGGGGCTCCACGTCCGCCTCGACGCAATGGAGCGCGAGCATCTGGAGCGGTTGGACGCGCTGCAAGCGTGGTTGGCCGAACCGCGGCGCGCGGCGGACTGCTTCGCCGTGCTGTTCGCGCGGACGATCGGGCCGGACATGCTGGGCATGGCGACGGGCGAAGCGCTGGCGCACCTCCGGCGGCTGGAGCGCGACGGGCGCGCCGTCGCGGAGGACGCGGACGGCGTCCGGTGGTGGCGGGCGGCCTAACCCTGGCGGCGCTCGGCTGAGACGCGCGTCACCTGGGCCACGCCGTTCCGATCGACCACGATCGCGTAGACCGGACCGTCGGTGCAGCGCGCCACATAGGCCGGGTTGCCTTCCTGATCCGCCTGCCGGATCTCCTCCGCGACCCCCTGGCAGGGCGCGTTGCCGTCGCGGATCGCGCGGAGGAGGACGCCGTACCGCTGCTGCGCGGGCAGCGAGACGACGCGTTGCTGGACTTCCGAGTAACCGGCGGGCGCGCTGGCGTTCGCCGCCGCCGCCGCGTTCCCGCCGGCTTCGGGCGACTGCTGGCAGGCGGCGAGCAGGATCAGGATCGGCAAGGCTCTAATCATCGGGCCTCCTTTCGTCAGGGCAGGTTGGCGTTCAACTCGTCGAGATAGGCGCGCGCGGTCGCGTCCGACGGCTGGCGCCAGTCGCCGCGCGGGGACAGCGCGCCTCCCGGCGACACCTTAGGACCGTTGGGCAGCGCCGACCGCTTGAACTGGTTGGCGAAGAAGCGGCGGAGGAAGCGCTCCAGCCACAGCTTTACCGTGGGCAGGTCGTAGGCGACCCGCGCGTCCTCCGGATAACCTTCCGGCCAGCTCCCCGCCGCCGCGTCGCGCCAGGCGTGCCAGCACAGGAAGGCGATCTTGGACGGCCGGAGCCCGTGGCGGATCAGATAGTGCGCGAAGAAGTCGTTGAGCGGGTAGGGGCCGACCTTGCTCTCGGTGCTCTGCAGCGCGCCGTCGGCGCCGACGGGGACGAGCTCGGGCGAGATCTCCTGATCGAGGATCGCGAGGAGGACGCGGTCGGTTTCGGCGTCGAACTGGTCCGACCGGACGCACCAGCGGATCAGGAACTGGATCAGCGTCTTGGGCACGCCCGTGTTGACGGCGTAGTGGCTCATCTGGTCGCCGACGCCGTAGGTGCACCAGCCGAGTGCGAGCTCGGACAGGTCGCCCGTGCCGAGCACGATCCCGCCGCGCTGGTTCGCCAGGCGGAAGAGGTAATCGGTCCTGAGGCCCGCCTGGACGTTCTCGAAGGTCACGTCATAGGCCGGCTCGCCGCGCGCGAAAGCGTGGCCCATGTCGCCCAGCATCTGGATCGCGGCGGGGCGGATGTCGATCTCCTCGGCGGTGATCCCCAGAGCCCGCATCAGCGCCCAGGCGTTGCCCTTGGTCCCTTCGCCGGTCGCGAAGCCGGGCATGGTGAACCCGAGGATGTCGGTGCGCGGCTTGCCCAACCGGTCCATCGCCTTGGCCGCGACGATCAGCGCGTGGGTCGAGTCCAAGCCGCCCGACACTCCGATCACGAGCTTTTCGGCGCGCACGGCCTCCATGCGCTTGCGCAGGCCCTCGACCTGGATGTTGAACGCCTCGTAGCAGTCCTCGTCGCGCTTCGACGGCTCGTTCGGGACGAAGGGGAAGCGGCGCACCGCGCGCTCCAGGCCGACGTCGGCGCGCGACGGGCGGTGCTCGAAGGCGATGCGGCGAAAGCGCGTCTCGGGATGGCCGAGGAGGCGCGCGTTGTCGTTGAACGTGCCGTTGCGGCTCCGCTCCTGCTCGATCCGCTCGAGGTCGACGTCCGCCACCAGCAGCGACGCGGCGTCGCCGAAGCGCGCGGACTCGGCGAGCCGCTCGCCGAGCTCGAAGATCAGGCCCTGGCCGTCCCAAGCGACGTCCGTGGTGCTCTCGCCGGGGCCGGACGCGGAATAGACATAGGTGCAGTGCGCGCGCTGCGACTGCGAGGCGCAGAGCATCGCGCGCTCGCGCGCCTTGCCGATGACGATGTTCGACGCCGACAGGTTGCAGCACACCGTCGCCCCCGCCATCGCCGCTTCGGAGGAGGGCGGGATCGGTGCCCAATAATCCTCGCACACTTCGGCGTGGACGACGAAGCCGGGCAGGTCGCTCGCGGCGAAGATCAGGTCGGTGCCGAACGGGACCGTCTCGCCCCCGACCTCGATCGTCAGGCCGGTGACGCCGCCGCCGGACGCGAAATACCGCTTCTCGTAATATTCGCGGTAGTTGGGCAGGTAGGTCTTGGGCACGACGCCCAGCACGCGGCCCCGGCTGATCGCGACCGCGCAATTGTAGAGCCGGCCGTTCCGGGCCAGCGCCGCGCCGACGAGGAGCAGGGGCGCGAGGTCAGCGGACGCCTCCACGACGCGGGCGAGCGCCCGGCGCGTCGCGTCCTGCTGCGCCGATTGGAGGTGCATGTCGTCGATCGCGTAGCTCGTCAGGTTGAGCTCGGGGAAGACGACGAGGTCGCACCCGCGCGCGTCGGCGTCGCGGGCGATCGCGATCGCGGCGTCGGCGTTGGCGGGCGCGTCGCCTACCGTCGCGACGGGCGTCGCGGCGGCGACGCGGGCCAACCCGTGGCTGTGCAGGGCGAAGAAGGCGTGGGTCATGCCTCCCCATAACGCTCAGGCGACGGAAGGGTCACGCGTTTCGGCAGGAAGCGTCTGGCTTTTCCCGGCGGATCGGCCAAGGGTGACGCGATGGTGGAGGCGGCGCAACTGGCGGAGCGCACGGCGAGGGGAACCGCGTCCCCGCGCGCGCCGTCGGGCGTAGCGGGCCATCTGGAGACGATCGGCCCCGGCGACTGCCCGTTGGGCGCGATGCGCGATTGGCCGCCGGCCCTGCGTTCGGCGCTGTCGCTGATCCTGCCCGCCGACATGCAGATGGCGCTGTTCTGGGGGCCGGACCACATCGCCTTCTACAACGACGCCTACGCCCCGGTGATCGGCGACAAGCACCCGCGCGTGCTGTGCCGGCCCGCCCGCGAGGGCTGGGGCGAGATGTGGGAGGATCTGGAGCCGATCCTGGAGGCGGTGCGCGCGACGGGCGAGACGGTGTCGGAGAAGAACCGCGCCTTCTACATGGAACGCCATGACGGGGCGGGCGAGGTCGCCTATTTCGACTACAGCTTCTCGCCCGTCCGCGACGAGCGCGGGGCCGTCGCGGGCGTGCTCGGCATCACCGCCGAGACGACCGACCGCGTCCGCGCCGCCCGCTCGGTAGCGGAGGAGCGCGCCCGGCTGGCGGAGATGTTCGACCAGTCGCCGAGCTTCATGGCGGTGCTGCGCGAGCCCGACCATGTGATCGAGCTCGCCAACGAGAGCTTCCTCCAGATTGTCGGGCGACGCGACGTGATTGGCCGTCCGATCACCGAGCTGATCCCGCACGTCGATCCCAAGGAGGTGCACCGCTTCCTGGACGGCGTCGCCGCGACCCGCCGGCCGTATCGGGGTTCGGGCGTGCGCGCCGCGCTGGCGGAGGAGCGGTTCGTCGACCTCGTGATCCAGCCTGTGGCCGATCGCAACGGCGCGATCGGGGCGCTGTTCATCGACGGCAGCGACGTGACCGACCGCGTCCGCGCCGAGGAGCGGCTGCTGCTTTCGACCGAGTCCCTGCGCCTCGCTACCGAGGCGGCGGAGATCGGCATCTGGGATTTGGACCCGCGCGTCGACGCGCTGACCTGGTCGGAGCGGACCAAGGCGCATTTCGGGATCAGCCCCAACGTGCCCGTCAGCATGGCCGACTTCTACGCGGGCCTGCATCCGGACGATATCGAGGCGACGGAGAAGGCGTTCGCCGCCGCGCTCGATCCCGATCGGCGCGCGGCCTACGACGTCGAATACCGCACGCTCGGCGCCGAGGACGGCGTGATGCGCTGGATCGCCGCGCGCGGACGCGGCGTGTTCGATGAATCGGGGCGGTGCGTCCGCGCCATGGGCGCGACGGTCGACATCACCCAGCGCAAGCAGGCCGCCGCCGCGCTGGAGGAGAGCGAGGCCCGGTTCCGCGTGCTCGCCGACACCGCGCCCGCCCTGATGTGGATCTCCGACGAGCGCGGCCAGGTCGAGTTCGCCAACCGCTGGTTCGAGGAGCTGCTGGGGAAGACGCCCGCCGATCTCCGGAACGACGGATGGCTGTCGATCATCCACCCCGACGACCGCGCCGTCATCGCCGAGATGAACGACGACGCCTTCATCCGTCCGGGGCCGTCGAGCGCGGAGAACCGCATCGTCGACCGGCACGGCGTGACGCGCTGGATGCGGATGGAGGCGCGCCCGCGCTACATCGACGGCGTGTTCCGCGGCTATATCGGCGTGTCGGTCGACGTGACGGACGCGCACCTCGCGGCCGAAGCGCTGGAGGCCCGCGTCGCCGAGCGCACCGCCGAGCTGGCGCGCGCGAACAATCGGCTGGTCGCCCAGATCGGCGAGCGCGAGCGCGTGGAGCAGACGCTGCACCAGATGCAGCGGCTGGAGGCGGTGGGGCAGCTGACGTCGGGCGTCGCGCACGACTTCAACAACCTGCTGACGGTGGTGATCGGCAACGCGGGCCTCGTCGAACGCGCGGCGCGCGCCGCCGCGCTGGACGGCAAGACGCTGAACCGGCTCGACAACATCCGGTCGGCCGCCGAGCGCGGCGCGGCGCTGACGCAGCAACTACTAGCCTTTTCGCGCCGCCAGCGCCTGGCGACCCGCGTCATCGACCTGAACGCGACCGTGGCCGGGATGCGCCCGCTGCTCGAAGGCGCGCTGGGCAACGCGATCCGCATCGAGACCGATCTGGCCGACGGGCTCTGGCCCGCGCTCGCCGACCCGACCCAGATCGAGCTCGTCATCCTGAACCTG
>DASVSW010000302.1:0-9315 GCA_036387895.1 Sphingomonas sp. | reverse complement strand
AGCTGCGCCGACGCCTGCTCTACTGCATGGCGGCCGTGGTGCTGGCGTTCTCCGTCTGCTTCTACTTCGCCGAGCCGATCTTCGGCTTCCTGGTGCGGCCGTTGCTGGAGGCCGGGCAGGGCAAGGTCATCTACACCCAGGTGTTCGAAGCGTTCTTCGTCGACGTGAAGGTCGGCTTCTTCGCGGCGATGATGATCTCGTTCCCGGTGATCGCGACGCAGATCTGGCGCTTCGTGGCGCCGGGCCTGTACCGCAAGGAGAAGCGGGCGCTGCTGCCGTTCCTGCTCGCGACCCCCGTGCTGTTCACCGCCGGCGCGTCCATGGCCTATTTCATCGCCATCCCGACCGCGCTCCACTTCCTGCTCAGCTTCGAAGGCATGGTCGGCGGCGTCGAGCGCGAGGCGCTGCCCGCGATCGGCGATTACCTGTCGTTCGTGATGCAGTTCCTGTTCGGCTTCGGCTTGGCGTTCCTGCTGCCGGTGCTGCTCATGCTGCTGGAGCGGGCGGGCGTCGTGACGCGCAAGCAGCTCGTGTCGGCGCGGCGCTACTCGATCGTGGGCGCGTTCGCGATCGCGGCGGTCCTGACGCCGCCCGATGTCGGGTCGCAGCTGCTGCTCGCGATCCCGTTGTGCATCCTGTACGAATTGGCCCTGATCGGCATCTGGCTGACCGAACGCCGTCGCGCGAAGGAGCCGGCGGCCCTCGACGGAGCGCCCGCCGAGTAGCCGCCGGGCCCCGGACGGATCAGTCGGCGGCTTTTTCGACGGCCTGACCGGCGGACTGCAGGTCCTCGCCCGCGCCCTCGACGGTGTTGCAGGCCGCCACCAGCATCATGCCGGCGACGAGCACCGAACCCAGCAATTTGCGCATATTCACTCTCCAAGCTGTCGGCGATGTCGCCGATCCGTCCAATGATCCGCGCCGCGCTTCGTTCCGGTTCGGGAACGAAGAGGCTGGTCCATGGCTCTGGGAGGGATGCCCCGAAGGTTAAAAGGCCCGGAAGCGTCACCGGGGGGGGGGGAGGGGTGGACGCTTCCGGGCCTATCACTTGAACAGCGAGAGCGGGGGGGCATAAGGTCGCTGTTCGAGGTCAATAACGGCGGACCTGAAATCGGGTTCCGCCCCTTTTGAGAAAAAATCGACGATCAATCCCGACCGAGCGTCGCGATCACGATCTCGTACGCGCCCGTCAGCGGATCATGGTGGAGCTGCGCCCTGAGCTGGCGCGACAGGCCCTCCATGACGCGGCCGTAGCGGGTCTTCAGCAGGTCGCGCAGCTCGTCGCTCTCGATCAGGGCGCGCGACACGATGCGCAGCCGCGCGCGGCCTTCCGCTTCGTCGGACGACAAGGCGACGCGGATGCGGGCGGCGCTGTCGACGCTCATCGCCAGCTCGATCGTCTCCGTGGCGATGAACGCGACGGCGACGGCGACGTCCTGCGTCACCAGGAAGTTCTCGACGTCGAGCACGATGCCGAGATCGCGGTCGGGCGCGGTCGCGCGGATGTTGGAGGCGAGCTCGCCCAGCACTGAGCGAAGGCCCACGCCGCGGTTCTCCTCCATCTCCGCGAAATGGTTGCGGTGCACCACCGCCAGCGCGTCGACGCGGCGCTGGATGGATGCGTAAGCGGCCGCGGCTTCCGGCGTCGGCGCGCCGCGCGCGTGGAAGTTGATGAGGCTGGAGATGACCTGGAGGTTGTTCTTGACGCGATGATGGACCTCGCGCGTCAGCTTGGTCTGCCGGACGAGGCCCTCCGCCAGCCCGGCCTCGTGCTCGGCCACGGTGCGGGTGATCGCGCGGAACGTGTCGCCCAGATCGCGCAATTCATGCGCGGGGAGCGCGCCGGTCTCCGTCTCGATCACCTGGCCGGGACGGTACTCCGCGACGTTGGTGCGGAGCCTGCGCATCGGGCCGATCAGGAGATAGTCGACGACGTACCAGCCGATCCCGGCCGCCAACGCCCACATCAGGAGCGGCAGGAGCAGCGCCACGACGAACGAGGAGGTGATCGGCGCGGCGCGGATGCTGGTGCGCAGCGACAGGCCCCCGATCCCCAGCGGCGTCGTGATCGTCTCCATGCGGTCGAGCGGACGCGCGCCGGGGATCGTCGCCAGCGTCAGCGCCTCCTGATCGTGCATCAGGCTCTGCGCGTACACGACCGCGCGGCTCGACGGCGCGCCGAGGCGTGACAGGAAGGCGCGGGGGAAGAAGGCGCGGGCCGAGACCCCGCCCGGATCGGCGACCGCGAGCACCAGGCCCTGGTCGGGCGTGATCGCCGCGGCGATGGCGCCGTCCGGACCCGATACGGGCGAGGCGGCGTCGATCCGCTCGCCGCACAGCACCTCTCCGCGGCGGTCGAGCAGGACGAAGCGCGTCCCGATCACCGCGCTCGGCGCGAAGGCGCCCTGGGCGCGCGCGCAGCCGAGCGCGTCGGCCGGGTTCGCCGCAAGGCTGGCGGCGGCGACGCGCAAGGTCGCCATGTCGCCCGCCAACTGGATCACGATCGACCGCACGCTTTCATCGGCGGCCACCCTCAGCCGCGCGCGCGCTTCGGCGTCGGCGACGCGCCCGGTCTGGAGCGTCGCGATGATGGCGATGATCGCGAGCGGCAGCAGCGCCGCCGACAGGATCAGGAACAGCTTGGCGCCGGTCGGCAGGCGCGCCAACGCGCCCATGGTCGGCGCGACGCCGTCGCCTTCGGCAATTGTGGCCATCGGTGGGGGTTAGCCGAGCTTCCCCAGCAGGTCGAGGAGATCGTCAGGGACGGCTTCCTGCACAGCTTCGTCGTAGACCGACCGTAGCGCACGGCCCATCGCGCGTTCGCGCTGCTCGCGATCGCTTCCGTCTGCCGCCTTCGCCTTCTTTCCGGCGGGCGTCCCGGCGGCCGGCTTCTGTTCCAAACTCAACACGTCCCCCTGCTCAGCCCGCCGAGCGATCAGATCTCGGCAGGCGCCACGAAACCGCGCCGACCTGACCTGGTCTACCGCCGAAACATCCGCGTGAAACTAAAAACCGGCTCATGGGTTCCCCCTCCAACGCGAAAAATCCGTTCGGGCGCGTGGGGGGTGTTAGTTCCGCCATTGGGCGTTGCAACCCTTGTTGCGTCCGCGCAGAGAGAGCGCGGCCATTCAGGGAGATAAGTAAATCCATGTCGCTCGGACAGCAACTCGCTCCGCATCTTCCCTTTCTGCGGCGCTACGCCCGCGCGCTCACCGGCGCGCAGACCCAGGGCGATAAATACGTCCGCGCCACGTTGGAGGCGATCGTCGCCGCGCCCGACCAGTTCCCGCGCGACGTCGACCCCCGGCTCGGCCTGTACCGCATGTTCCAGGGCATCTGGAACTCGGCGAACTACGACCAGGGCGATGGCGACGGCGTAGAGGGCGGTTCCGACAACGAGTCCGTCGCGCGCGCCCGCCTGTCGCGGATGACCCCGCTGTCCCGCCAGGCGCTGCTGCTGACGGCGATGGAGGGGTTCACGCCGGAGGACGCCGGCTACCTCATCGAGGTGGAGACGTCGGAGGTCGACCAGCTCGTCGCCGAGGCGCTGGCCGAGATCGAGAAGCAGACGCGCGCCCGCGTGCTCGTCATCGAGGACGAGCCGATCATCGCGATGGACATCGAGACGATCGTCCGCGACCTCGGCCATGAGGTGACGGGCGTCGCCGTGACGCGCGATGAGGCGGTGGCGCTGGCGATGGAGGACCGGCCGGGCCTAGTGCTCGCCGACATCCAGCTCGCGGACGACAGTTCGGGCATCGACGCGGTCAAGGACATCCTGGCCGAGTTCAACGTGCCGGTCATCTTCATCACCGCCTTCCCCGAGCGCCTGCTGACGGGCGAGCGGCCGGAGCCGACGTTCCTGATCACCAAGCCGTTCCAGCGGTCGACGGTGAAGGCGGCGATCAGCCAGGCGCTGTTCTTCGACCAGTCCACCGTTCCGGCGGCGGTCGCGTGAAAAGATACGGACCCAAAACGGTCCAAGGGGGTTGATCCGGCATGGCCGACGATAACGAGCAGATCCACATCAAGACGGAGCGCGCGCGCGCCGGCGCCACGCCTCACATGACGCGGGTGATCCTGCCCGTGTCGCTGGCGCTCATCATCGCCCTGTTCGCGTTCATCATCCTGCGCGGCTGAGCCCACCAACCCACCACTGGCAATCACGACGGGCGGGGCTTATGTCCTCGCCCGGAAGGGTCGCCGGGCCCGTTATGCGGAATTTCGGATCTCCATGAATCAAGCCGCCCCGCGTGACGATGGTGCGACCGAGGCGGTCGAGCACGTCTCGCTCTCGGACGCCGACTTCAAAGCCCAGCTCGCGCAGGTGATCCCTCATCTGCGCGCGTTCGGCCGGTCGCTGTCCGGCAGCCGCGACCTCGCCGACGACCTGGTGCAGGAGACGCTGCTCAAGGCGTGGGCGGCGCGCAAGCGGTTCCAGGCGGGCACGAACATGCGCGCTTGGACCTTCATCATCCTGCGCAACCTCTACCTGTCACAGATGCGCCGCGCGCGGTTCAAGGGCGAGTGGGACGACCTCGTCGCCGACCGCATCCTGGCGGCGCCCGCCAGCCAGGACCGGCACGTCGAGTTGGGCGACATGCAGCGCGCGCTGATGCACCTGCCCGCCCCGCAGCGCGAGGCGCTGATCCTGGTCGGCGCCGGCGGCTTCGCTTACGAAGAGGCGGCCGAGATCTGCCAGGTGGCGGTCGGCACCATCAAGAGCCGGGTAGCCCGCGGCCGGGTCGCCTTGGAGGCGCTGCTGACCGACGGTTCGCTGCCGTCCCGTCGCGACCATGACCAGGACCGCGACAAGACCGCGCTCGACACCATCATGGGCGAGGTCGAAGAGTTGAGCCGCGACCGTTGAGGTCGTGCGGCGCGGTCGTCAGTACGCGAGCGGCTGACGATCGAGCCGTTCCAGCAGTCGCAGCATGTCCTCCGGCAGCGACGACGCGGCGTCGAAACTGCGAAGAAGCGCGCCGCCGATGGCGTCGGTCACGCGCGGGCGGCGGACGACGAAGCCGCCCTGGCCGTGATCCGAATAACCTGAAGCAATGCCCATCATGGCGCTAGAAACGCCCGACTGCGACCGACGTTTCCCCGACAGCACTGATTTAAGTAAATATTTTCATTACGATAGCATAAAGACGGACGCCGACCGCTGCGCGATGGCGGACGCGATCGAGCGCGCGCGCGCGCATTCGCCTTTCCTGTCCGGCCTGATCCGACGCGATCCGGAGACGGTCGAGCGGATCGCGGCGGGCGAGGCCGTCGCGGCCTTCACGCGGGAGTCCGAAGCCGAACCGGTCGCGAAGCGCCTCCGGCTCGCGCGCCGGCGGACCGCTTTGCTCGTCGCGTTGAACGACTTAGCGGGGCTGCACGACTTCGCCGCCGTGACGGAGCGGCTTACGAGGTTCGCGGATTACGCGCTGGACCTGGCGATCCGCACCGCCGTCGCGGAGCGCACGCCCGGCGCCGCCCCGGCCGGCTTCGCCGCCATCGCGCTCGGCAAGCAGGGGAGCGGCGAGCTCAACTATTCGTCCGATATCGACCCGATCCTGATCTTCGACCCCGAGACGCTGCCGCGGCGCGCGCGGGAGGAGCCGGAGGAGGCGGCGGTCCGGATCGCGCGGCGCGTCGTCGAGCTGCTGCAAGCGCGCGACGCCGACGGCTACGTGCTGCGCGTGGACCTGCGCCTCAGGCCGTCGCCGGAGGTGACGCCCATCGCGCTGCCGGTGGACGCCGCGATCCACTATTACGAAAGCCAGGCGCTGCCCTGGGAACGCGCGGCGTTCATCCGGGCGCGAGCGGCGGCCGGCGACATGGCGCTGGGCGCGCGCTTCCTGGACGCGATCCGACCTTTCGTGTGGCGACGGTCGCTCGACTTCGGCGCGATACGCGAGATCCGCGACCTGACCCGACGGATCCGCGACCATCATTCGAAGGGGCAGGCGTTCGGTCCGGGTTACGACCTGAAGCGCGGGCGGGGCGGCATCCGCGAGATCGAGTTCTTCGCGCAGATCCACCAGCTCATCCACGGCGGCCGCGAGCCCGAGCTTCGGGCGCCCGCGACGCTCGACGCCCTGGCGCGACTCGCCGAGGCCGGACGGATCGACCCCGCCGACGCCACGACGCTCGGCGAGGCGTACACGCTGCTCCGCACGATCGAACATCGGGTGCAGATGCTGGAGGACCGGCAGACGCACGCGCTGCCCGACGGCGAGGCGCTGGACCGGGTCGCGCGGCTGCACGGCCTGGGCGACGCGGCGGCGCTGCTCGACCTGCTCCGGCCGCAGGTCGAGGCGGTCGGGCGCATCTACGACGCGTTGGACGGCGACGGCGACGGCGATGGAACGGGGGATGGGGAGGGCGCCCCGGGGCTGCCCGACGACCCCGTCCTCCTGGAAGGCGCGCTGACCCGCGCGGGGTTCGTCGATCCGGCGGCGGCGCGCGACCGCGTCGAAGCGTGGCGGGGCGGCGCCTATCCGGCGCTGCGAAGCGCGGCGGCGCGCGACGCGTTGGAGGCGGTGCTGCCCGGGCTGGTCGCGGCGCTGGCGGGCGCGCCGGAGCCGCAGGCGGCGCTGCTCCGCCTCGACCGGCTGTTCGAGCGGATGCCGAGCGCGGTCAACATCCTCCGGTTGCTGGAGGCGCGGCCGCCGCTGGCCGAGCTGCTCGCGGCGATCCTGAGCCACGCGCCGCCCCTCGCCGACGATCTCGCGCGGCGGCCGGCGTTGCTCGACGGGTTGCTCGACGCCAGCGCCTTCGAACCGGTGGGGTCGGTCGACGAGATCATGCGGCTGATGACGGGCCGCGACGTCGACGACCGCGAAGCGCTGCTGGACCGGGTGCGGCAAGTCGTCGGGGAAGCGCGCTTCGCCCTGGGCGCGCAGATCGTCGCGGGCGTCGCCGATCCGTTGGAGGTCGGCGAGGGTTACGCCCGCGTCGCGGAGGCGGCGATCCGCGCCGTGGCGGCGAGCACGATCGCGGCGTTCGAGCTGGTGCACGGCCGGGTGCCGGGCGGGGAGCTGGTGGTGCTCGCCTTGGGGCGCATGGGCGGAGGGCTGCTGACCCACGCGTCCGACCTGGACCTCGTCTACCTGTTCACGGGCGACTTCCATGCCGAATCGGATGGGCCGAAGCCGCTGGGCGCGACGCTCTACTTCAACCGGCTGGCGCAGCGGGTGACGGGCGCGCTGTCCGCACCGACCGCTTCTGGGCCGCTCTACCCCGTCGACACGCGGCTGCGCCCGTCGGGGGCGAAGGGGCCGCTCGCCGTCTCGCTCGACAGTTTCGCGCGCTACCAGCGCGAGGAAGCGTGGACCTGGGAGCACATGGCGCTGACCCGCGCGCGCGTCGTCTTCGGATCGGACGCGGCGCGGGCGGCGGTGGACCGGGCGGTGGCGGAGGTGCTGGCGGGCGGGCGACCCGACCGCGACCTCCTGGCGGACGCGCGGATGATGCGGACGGAGATGCACCGACACAAGCCGGCGCAGGGACCGCTCGACGCGAAGCTGTTGCCCGGTGGGCTGGTCGACCTGGAGTTCGCGACGCATGTGGCGCAGCTGACGGCGCGCACCGGCTTCGACCCGCATCTGGGTCGCGCGCTGGACCGGCTGATGGAGGCGGGGCTGGCCCCGCCCGACGCACGCGCGGCGCACGACCTGCTCGCGCGGCTGCTCGTGACGCTGCGACTCGTGGCACCCGACGCCGAGCCGCCCGCGGAGAGCACGCGCGCGCTGATCGCCCGCGCTCTCGGCGTCGCCGACTGGGGGGAGGCGCTTGCCGAGTTCGAGCGGACCCGCCAGAGCGTCCACCTCTGGTGGGGCCGGACGGGAGGCGAAGGTGGTTGAAGGCGAGATGATCCCCGATGCGACGTTGACGGACGCGGACGGCGGCGTGCCGCTCCGATCGCTCGTCGGGCGCAAGGCGGTGGTCTATTTCTATCCGAAGGACGACACGTCGGGCTGCACCCGCGAGGCGCAGGACTTCACCGCGCTGATGCCGGAGTTCGAGGCTGCGGGCGTGGCGGTGGTCGGCGTGTCCAAGGACTCGGTCGCGAGCCACGGCAAGTTCACCGCCAAGCACCAGCTCGGCGTTCGCCTGCTCAGCGACGAGAGCGGCGCGGCTTGCGAAGCGTTCGGAACGTGGATCGAGAAGTCCATGTACGGGAAGAAGTACATGGGCATCGACCGCGCGACCTTCCTGTTCGACGCCGAAGGCTGGCTGGCGCAGGCGTGGCGCAAGGTGAAGGTGCCGGGCCATGCCGAGGCGGTGCTGAAGGCCGCGCGGGACCTGTGACCAGCGTCGCCCGCGCCGCGCGTGCGGTGCTGGAAGCGGGCGAGCCGCGCGAGAAGATCAGGTTGGCCCGCGCGGCGGCGCGCGATTGGCGGCGCGGGCGGCTGGCGCATGTGTTCGACGTCTCCATGCCCGACCGGCCGGCGCGTCCGGCGCGGCCTGAGCTGCTGCCGCCCAACCGCATGCCCAAGCGCGGGCGCGGCGGATCGGAGCGCGGGCGGGTCGCGCTGCTCCACGCGCTGGCGCACATCGAGTTCTCCGCGATCGACCTCGCCTTCGACATGGCGGGGCGGTTCGGGGCCGACTTCCCCAACGGCTTCGTCGACGACTGGTTCGGCGTCGGCGCGGACGAGGCGATGCACTTCGCGCTGCTCGACCGTCGGCTGCGCGGCATGGGGAGCGGCTATGGCGAGCTGCCCGCCCATGCCGGATTGTGGGAGGCGGCCGAGGCGACCGCGGCCGACGCGCTCGGGCGGCTGGCGGTCGTGCCCATGGTGCTGGAGGCGCGCGGGCTGGACGTGACGCCCGAGACGGTGGCCCGCTTCGAAGGAGCCGGCGACGTCCGCAGCGCGCGCATCCTCCATCGCATCTACACCGACGAGATCCGCCATGTCGGCATCGGCGTCCGCTGGTTCGGCCAGCGCTGCGCCGAGACGGGCGACGCGCCCGCGCCGCTCTGGCGGGAGAAGGTCCGGCACTACTTCCGCGGCGCGCTGAAGCCGCCGTTCAACGACGAAGCGCGCGCCCAGGCGGGGTTCACCCGCGACTATTACGAGGCGTTTATGGCCCCGCGACTCGGAACCGTTCGCTCCGACGCGTGACGATCCGGCCTTTGTTCCGCGGGATTTCCGCTCATTCCGCCTCCGATTCAACCGTTCGCCGCACCGACCGTTCGGTCCGACGCGAGGACATCCCCCTTCTATTGTAGTTCCTTAACCATTCGGGCCAGACAGTCGGCGTCGGAACGCGGGTGGGGCGCCAACGTCACGACGGGTTTCTTTGGGGACCGGATGCCTT
>DASVSW010000301.1:0-12193 GCA_036387895.1 Sphingomonas sp. | reverse complement strand
GCGGCGGCGTTCAGCTGGGTCATGGCGCATCCGGCGCGCGTGATCCCGATCATCGGTTCGCAGAACCCGGCGCGCGTCCGGGCGGCGGCGGACGCGTACCGCGTCGAGTGGACGCGCGAGCAGTGGTATGCGGTGATGCAGGCCGGAACGGGGGAGAAGCTGCCATGACGAGCGCGCCTTGCGAAATCTCCTGGTTCTCGGCGCTCTGCGACGACGACTACGAGTTCTTAGGGGTTCCCGACGAGAAGCTGCGCTCCAGTTGGGAGCATTGCCGCGACATCGTGCTCCAGGCCGAATCGGGCGGGTTCGACAACATCCTGCTCCCGTCCGGCTACCAGCTCGGGATCGACACCACCGCCTTCGCCGCCGGCATCGCGCCGATGCTCAAGCGCATGCGCCTCCTGATGGCGGTGCGCATCGGCGAGAGCTGGCCGCCCCAGCTCGCCCGCCAGCTCGCCACCATCGACCGGATGCTCGGCGGGCGGCTGACGGTGAATATCATCTCGTCCGACCTGCCGGGCGAAAAGCTCGACTCCGAGCCGCGCTACCAGCGGACCGTCGAGGCGATGCGCGCACTCCGTACGCTGCTCGACGGCCAGCCGCTCGACAGCCAAGGCGACTACTACAACATCAAGGTCGACCCGCCGCGCGTCGGCACGGTGTCGGGCCGCTGCCCGCCCTTCTACTTCGGCGGCCTGTCGCCCGCCGCGCGCGAGGCGGCCGCGGAAGGGTGCGACGTGTACCTGATGTGGCCCGACACGCTGTCCGGCGTCCGCGGCATCGTCTCCGACCTGCGCGAGCGCGCGGCGAAGCACGGGCGCACGCTCAAGTTCGGCTACCGCGTCCACGTCGTCGTCCGCGACACCGAAGCCGAGGCGCGCGCCGCCGCCGACCGCCTCCTGTCCAAGCTCGATGCCGCGGAGGGCGCCGCGATCCGCGCCAAGTCGCTGGACGCGCAATCCGCGGGCGTCGCGCGCCAGGCCGAGCTGCGCGAATCGGCGTCGTCGAACGACGGCTACATCGAGGACAACCTCTGGACGGGCATCGGCCGCGCGCGCTCCGGCTGCGGCGCCGCGATCGTCGGCGACCCCGACCAGGTGCTGGCCAAGCTCAACGCGTACCGCGCGGAGGGGATCGAGGCGTTCATCCTGTCGGGCTACCCCCACGCCGCCGAGGCCGACCTGTTCGCCCGCCACGTCCTGCCCCGCATCGACCACGGGCCGCTGATGGTCTGAACCCGCGCTCCGGCCGGCGATTTTCCCCTCGCCTTTCCCGCCGGACGCGTCATGCTCCGCCCCGATGACCGGAGGGGACCACCGAACCGCGACCGCGGTGTCGCCGGCGCGCGCTTGGGCGCTGTTCGCGCTGCTCTGCGTCGCGGGCATCTTCAACGCGATGGACCGCCCGGTCATCGCGATCCTGAAGCCCGACATCTCCGCCGACCTCGGCTGGAGCGACAAGACCTTCGGCGAGCTCGCGGCGATGACGCAGTTCGCGGCCGCCCTCTCCTTCCTGTTCACCGGCTGGATGATCGACAAGCTGGGCGTGCGCCGCTCGGTGATCGTGGGCGTCACCGCCTGGAGCGTCGCGGCGCTGGCGCATGGCTGGGCGCGGTCGGGGACGCAGGTGGTCGCCGCACGGCTCGGGCTGGGCGCGACGGAGGCGGTGCAGACGCCGCTCACCATCAAGACGGTGGCGACGCTGTTCCGCGCGGAGCGCCGCTCCTTCGCTGTGGGGCTCGGCACCGCCATCGCCAGCATCGGCACGATCCTGATGCCGTTCGGCATCCCCGCCATGGCCGCCGCCTTCGGCTGGCGCGGCGCGCTGGTCTTCGCCGGCGTCGGCGGCTTCGTCACGCTGGCGCTCTGGCTCTGGGCGGCGCGCGGCATCCGGTTCGACGACCGGGCGGAGCTGCCCGACCTCGACTATTCCGACGATGGCCGGCCCTACGGTCCCATCCTGTCCGAACGGCGCACCTGGGCGATCGTGGGCGCCAAGGCGCTGTCCGATTCGACCTGGTGGCTGCTCAACTTCTGGCTGCCCGACTTCTACCGGCGCGAGTATGGCCTGACGACGACCGAGCTCGCCGTCCCGCTGGCGCTCGCGTTCCTCGGATCGGGCGGCGGGGCGTTCGTCGCCGGCTGGATCTCCAGCCGCCTGATCGAGCGGGGATGGCCGGTCGAGCGGGTGCGCCGGACGGTGATGCTGACGTCGGCCTGCCTGGTCCTGCCCGTGCCGCTGGTGCTGATGCTCGACAGCTTCTGGCCGGTCGCCGTCGCGATGGGGCTGGTGCTCGCCGGTCACCAGGGCTTCTCGCTCAGCCTGTTCTCCATCATCACGGACGTGGTGCCGCGCGCCAAGGTCGGCCGCGTCACCGCGTTCGGCGCCTTCGCAGGCAACATCGGCGGCATGGCGATCGTGTACGTCACCGGCCTCGTGCTGACGGCCGGCATCGGCTATTTCCCGTTGTTCGTGTTCGCGGCCGCGTCCTACTTCCTGGCCTATGCCTGGCTGCGTCTCCTGATGCCGCGCATCGGTCCGGCCGAACCCAGGGCGGCGCTGGCGTGACGACGGGCGGCCGGACTGCTCCGGGCGCACTATTCCTACGAAGCTGATCGGGATAAGGTCGGGGGACCAAGGGAGGGACGAGATGAAGACGATCAAGGGGAGCCGCGGTCTGGCTGCGTTGTTGACGGGCGCGGCGATGGTCTGGGCGATGCCGGCCCATGCCCAGGCGCAGGAGGAGCAGCAGGCCGGCGCGACCACCGATCCGGCCGAGGCCGACTCGACGCAGCCGTCCGACATCGTCGTGACCGCTCAGCGCCGCGAGCAGCGGCTGCAGGACGTGCCGATCGCCGTCACCGTCATCTCCGGCGATGCGATCGCCGCCACCGGCGCGCAGACGATCGAGAACGCGCAATACCTCGTCCCCACGCTCAACTTCCGCAAGTCGGGCACGACCATCAACCAGTCGCTGTTCCTGCGCGGCGTCGGCACCTCCACCTTCTCGGTCGCGGGCGAGCCGTCGGTCTCGACCGTGGTCGACGGCGTGGTCTTCAGCCGCGCGGGCGAGGCGTTCAGCGATCTCGTCGACATCGACCGGCTCGAGGTGCTCCGCGGCCCGCAGGGCACGCTGTTCGGCAAGAACACTTCGGCGGGCGTGATCAACATCACCACCCGGCGCCCGGGCGACACGGTGGGCGGTTACGTCGAGGCGGGCTATTTCACCGGCAGGGGCGACGAGTACCGCACCCGCGTCGCCGTCGACCTGCCGCTCGGCCCCGTGAAGACGCGCTTCGTCGGCTTCGCGAGCGACTGGGACGGCAACATCCGCAACGTCACGCGCGACGCGCGCGTCAACGGCTACGAGCGTTGGGGCGTCCGCGGCATGGCCGTCGTCGATCCCACGCCCGACGTGACGCTGACGATCATCGGCGACTATCGCGAGGCGAACGACGACTGCTGCGGCGAGGTGATCGGCACCACGCCGACCAACGCCGCGGCGCAGGCGCTGCCAACGCCCGACGGCGACGAGACGCGCGCGCTGGCGCAGAACCTGATCACCACCACCCGCGAGAAGAGCTGGGGCGTCTCGGGCCAGCTGGACTGGCGGCTGGGCGGCACCGGGCCGACCTTCACCTACATCGGCAGCTATCGCGAATACGACAACCGCGAGATCCGCGACGGCGACTTCCTGCCCGCCCCGTTCGTCGGCGCGGGGCTGAACCAGCTTCACGACGACGGCCCGCAGGTCTCCGACACCTTCACGCAGGAGGTGCGGATCACCTCGCCGGGCGACCAGTTCTTCGTCTACACGCTCGGCGCCTTCTACTCGCGCGCGTACACGGAGCGCACCTTCACGCGGCGTGACATCGTCTGCACCCGCACGCCGGCCCCGGCCGCCGGCGTCCTCGCGCCCTGCTCCGGACCGGGCGTGACGATCACGCAGCCGAGCGGCACCGCGAACTTCGGCTCGCTGTTCAAGAACCTCGCCTTCTTCGGCCAGGCGGAGCTCAACTTCACCGACGCGCTCCGGCTGATCGGCGGCCTCCGCTACACCAATGACGAGCTGTCGGTGTTCCACCAGCGCGTCACCACGCTGGCCGGACCGGGCATCAACCCGAGCTTCGGCCCGTTCCGCGGCAAGACGACCAACGACAACTGGTCGGGCCGCGCCGCCGTCCAGTACGACGTCGTGCCGGAAGCGACGCTCTACGCCAGCTACACCCGCGGCTACAAAGGCCCGGCGTTCAACGTCTTCTTCAACCTGGGCGCGACCGGCACCAACGTCATCGAGCCGGAGACGGCCGACAGCTTCGAGGCCGGGTTGAAGTCGACGCTCCTCGACGGGCGGCTGGTCCTCAACCTCGCGGGCTTCTACGCCAAATACGACAACTTCCAGGCCAACAACCCGGACGAGGTGGCCGGCGTCATCGTGACGCGCTTCACCAACGCGGGCGAGATCTCGACCCGCGGCGCCGAGCTCGACCTGCTGTTCCGCCCCGCGCCCGACTTCAGTATCTCGGGCGGCCTCGCCTACACCGACGCCAAGGTGGACCGGTTCCGCGTGCCGACCAACGGCGTCGTGACGGGCGTGGTCCCGAACGGCACCCGCCTGGCCTACGCGCCCGAGTTCAAGGTGTCGCTCGCGGCCGACTACCGCGTCCGCACCGGCGGCGCGGTCGACATCGGCCTGGCCGCCGACGGCTCCTATCAGTCGGAACAGCTGTCGCAGTTTGACGCCAACGCGGCCGTTCGCGAGGCCACCACGATCGAGGGCTACGCGCTGTTCAACGCCGCCGTGTCGCTGATCGACCCGGACGACCGGTTCAGGCTCACGGCGCAGGTCCGCAACCTCTTCGATCAGAGCTTCGCCGCGTCCATCACGTCGGGCGGCCCGGGCGGCAGCTTCCGCTACATCATCCCGCGCGAGGCGGACCGCTATTACGGGATCACGGGCCGCGTGAACTTCTAAGTCGTTGCCCCTGTTGAATTAGTCCGCCGGCCGCCCATATCCGGCGGACTGTTCAACAACGGAAAGGAGGTGGTCGAATGTCTCATTGTCTCATGCCGCTCAAGGCGACGACCAAGGACGTGACCTCCACCGCGGGGGTCCGCGCCTGACGACGAGCCTTGACCGGCTGACAATGGAAAGGCCGTCCCGAAAGGGGCGGCCTTTCGCTTTTCGGCGGGGATCGCGCGGCCGATGCTACGCCGCGGACCGGGATTAAGTTGCTGCGTAACAGCGGCCGGACCGCCGCAACGTTCTAAGACGCCTAGCCGGAATCGGAGCCGATATAAGCCGAGCCCGCGCCCGCTTTCAGGCGAAGGATAGGCCTAGCTGGAAGAGATGATGCGGGACGGGCGCGCGGTCTACGCTAGCGCCGTCCCCAGACGAGTGGGTGGAATGGTGGAGCCGAGGGGGATCGAACCCCTGACCTTCGCAATGCCATTGCGACGCTCTCCCAGCTGAGCTACGGCCCCTCACCACTCGGGAAGGCGCGTCCACTAGCGGGGCGCGCCGGGGTTGGCAAGCGGCGATCTCGGATCGCCGCCCGCCCCGGGAAAACCTACTGCTCGTCGTCCTCGCCGCCGGTCTCGACGCCCAGATCGTCGTCGCCGCCCAGGTCCACCTCGTCGTCCGCCGAGGGCTCGCCCTCGTCCGCCGCCAGCTCCAGATCCTCGTCGGGACCCAGGTCCGCGTCCGCCTTCGCGGGATCGGCCTTGACCACCTCGAAGGACAGGGGCTGCTTGGACTTCAGGATCGCCTCGGGCGCCCACGCGTAGCCGCAATTGATGCAGGTGACGGGGTCGTCCTTGGCGAGGTCGTAGAAACGCGTCGCGCATTTCGGGCACGTGCGCTTCGTGCCCCATTCCGGCTTGATCATGCCGCCGAGTGCCTTTCGATGTGAGTAGCCTGCGCTGTCGCCGGCTGCGAAGTGGCGCGCGCCTTGCCATGGGCCGACCCGGCTGTCAAAGCGCGCGCCCACGCCTCATGCCGCATACCCGCCCCGCTCCCATGACCCTGTCGTCGTCCGGCCCGCTCCGCGGCGAGCTGACGGTGCCCGGCGACAAGTCGTTCAGCCACCGTGCGCTGATGCTGTCCGCGCTGGCGGTCGGCGAGAGCCGCGTCGACGGGCTGCTGGAGGGCGAGGACGTGCTCGCCACCGCCGCCGCCATGCGGGCGATGGGCGCGTCGATCGAGCGCACGGCCGAAGGCCGCTGGACCGTCCGCGGCGTCGGCGTCGGCGGCCTTCTCCAGCCGGCCCGGGCGCTCGACATGGGCAACAGCGGCACCTCGACCCGGCTGCTGATGGGGCTCGTCGCGAGCCACCCGATCACCGCGACCTTCACCGGCGACGCCAGCCTGTCGCGCCGCCCGATGGCGCGGGTGATCGAGCCCCTGTCGCGGATGGGCGCCGACGTGACCGCCAGCCCCGGTGGCACGTTGCCGCTCATGGTGCGCGGGCTCTGCCCCGCCGTCCCCATCGCCTACACGCTCCCGGTCGCCTCCGCGCAGGTCAAGTCGGCGGTCCTGCTCGCCGGCCTCAACGCGCCCGGCGTCACCCGCGTGATCGAGCCCGTCCCCACCCGCGACCATTCGGAACGCATGCTCGCCGGCTTCGGCGCGGACGTGCGCGTCGAGGAGACGCCGGAGGGCCGGGTTCTCACGATCGCGGGCGAGGCGGAGCTTCGGCCGCAGGACATCGTCGTCCCCGGCGACCCCTCGTCCGCCGCCTTCTGGGCGGTCGCGGCCAGCGTCGTGCCCGGGTCCGACCTCCTGGTACGCAACGTCGGCATGAACCCGACGCGCACCGGTCTCTTCGCGGCGCTCCGCCTGATGGGGGCCGACATCGCCGAACTCGATGCCCGCACCGTCGGCGGCGAGCCCGTCGCCGACCTCCGCGTCCGCCACGCCCCGCTCCGTGGTGTCGAGGTCCCGCCCGAGCTCGCGCCGTCGATGATCGACGAGTATCCCGTTCTCTTCGTCGCCGCCGCCTTCGCCGCCGGGCGCACCGTCGCGCGCGGCGCGCACGAGCTGCGCGTCAAGGAGTCGGACCGGATCGCCGCCATGGCCGCCGCGCTCGGGGCCAACGGCGTCGCCGTCCAGGAGTTCGAGGACGGCCTCGCGATCGAGGGCACGGGCGGCGACCCGATCCCCGGCGGCGGCGTCGTGGAGACGCGGCTCGACCACCGGATCGCGATGAGCATGGCCGTCGCGGCGCTCCACGCCCGCGCGCCCGTCGCGCTCGACGACGCGTCGCCGGTCGCGACCAGCTATCCCGGCTTCTTCGCGACGCTGGCGGGCGCCGCGCAGCGGGAGCTCGCCGCGTGATCATCGCCGTCGACGGACCCGCCGCCAGCGGCAAGGGCACCATCGCCCGCGCGCTCGCCCGCCATTTCGACCTGCCGCATCTCGACACCGGCCTCCTCTATCGCGCGGTCGCCTACACCGTGCGCCGGCTCGAACTCGACCCGACCAAGGAAGCCGACGCGGTCGCCGCCTGCGACTTCGACGAACTGACGCTGGCGAACCCCGCCTTGCGCGACGACGATGTCGGCCAGGCGGCGTCGATCGTCTCCGCCCACCCGCTCGTCCGCGCCGCGCTGTTCCAGCGGCAGCGGCGCTTCGCCAACCAGCCGGGCGGCGCGGTGCTCGACGGGCGCGACATCGGCACGGTGATCGCGCCCCAGGCCGACGCCAAGCTGTTCGTGAAGGCGAGCCCCGCCGTCCGCGCCCGTCGCCGCCACGCCGAGCTCCAGGCGCGCGGCAAGGACATGACCTTCGAGCAGGTCCTGGCCGACATCCGCGCCCGCGACGCGCGCGACAGCGGCCGCTCCACGGCCCCCCTGACGCAGGCCGCCGACGCGGCGCCGCTCGACACCAGCGACCTCACCATCGACGCCGCCGTGGCGCGCGCCATCGCGATCGTGGAAGCGCAGGCGCGCGGCCGGGGCTGAACCTACCGGTACCGCTCCACCATCCCGCGCACGTCCACCCGCGCCTTCAGCCGCGCCGCCAACAGCGCGGTGCCGCTGACCTTGCGTTGTACGAACAGCATTTCGGTGGGCGGCAGGTGCCACGCCGCCTTGTCGCGCGCGATGGGCACCACCTCCTCGCGCATCACCCCGATGAAGCTCCGGTCGCCGAAGTCGAACGGTTCCGGCCGGTCCATCTCGGCCAGCACCGCGTCGAGTATCCGGTCGATCGCCGCGCGATGCCCGTTCACCGCCGCTCGGCCTAAGAACCCCGCCGCCACCGCCGCGTCGCGCACCGCGTCGCGGTCGCCGTCCAGCCCCGCCATCAGGATGCGGCGATACCCGTCCGCCGTCGCCGCCGGCACCTCGCGCGCCGCGCCGAAGTCGAGCAGCGCCAGCCGACCCGTCTCCGGCTGCCAGCGGTAGTTGGCGAAATTGGGGTCGGTCTGCATCAGCCCCCATTCGAACAGCTCGCGCAGCGTCAGCGCGATCAGGTCGCGCATCGCCCGGTCGCGGACCTCCTGCGGCTCGTCGGCGAGCGTCTCCACCGGCCGCCCCTCGACGAAGCTCATCGCGAGCACCCGGCCCGTGCTGAACTCCGCGTCGAGCGTCGGCACGACGTAATCCTCATCTCCGGCGAGCAGCGCGGCGTAGCGCGCCATCATCGCACCCTCGCGGATGTAATCCGCCTCCTCGCGCAGCTGCCGCTTCGCTTCGCCCAGCAACGGCGCGACGTCGAGCTCCTTGGGCAGCAGGCCCGACACCCTCAGCAGAGTCGCGACGTTGTCGACGTCCGCGTCGATGCTGTCGGCCACGCCCGGATACTGAACCTTCACCGCCAGCTCGCGCCCGTCGTGCGTGGTGGCGCGGTGCACCTGCCCGATCGAGGCGGCGGCGATCGGCCCCGCCCCGAACCGCCGGAACCGCTTGCGCCAGCCGCGCCCCCACTCGGCCTCCAGCACGCGCTCCAGCTGCTGCGGCGGCATGCGGTGGGCGTTGTCGCGCAGCCGCCCCAGGATCGTCGACAGCTCAGGGGGGAGCATGTCGCCCGCGTCGAGGGAGATCATCTGCCCCAGCTTCATCGCCGCCCCGCGCAGGTGCGAGAGCTGGTCGGCGACCCGCCCGACATTGGCCGGCGTCAGCAGGAGGTCGGCGACCCGGGGCCGCTCGCCGCGCCCGACGCGCCGCGCGCCTTCGGCGACCATGCCGCCGGCGACGCCGCCCGCCATGCGGCCGAACACCCCCAGCCGCGCCATGCGCCCGCTCGGCACCGCCCTACCCTCGCCGTCCGCCACGCGCCGCTCCTTGACCTGTGAACGCGCGATATGGGGAGCGGGAGCGGGCGCCGCGACCCTGGCGGATGGGGTGGGACGTCGACTGTGGGGGTGGCGGTCGCGCACGCTCCGCGCTTTCCTGTCGGCCGACGTCTCGGACGATCACGGGGTCGCGTCCGCGCGACGCGTGCGCCTCGCGCCGAAACGTCCGTTATGGGTGGAAAGCGGACATCAGGGTTGGCGGCAGCGGCAGCGCAACGGCGTTGATTGCGCGCTTAGAGCGATTGCGCGCTTAGAGCGTCACAGCACCGCCGATCGCCATCATCATAAGCAGCCAGAAGCCAAAGCATAAGCATCCAAGCAGCACGACGAACGTGCAGCCGGTCGCCAGCATTGGGCGCGGCCCATAGTCACTTCTGTAAAAGGTGACAAAGACGAACCAACAAAGGCCGATCGTGCCGACGATGAACGCAACAAGCAGCCACATAGCGCTCACATACATCAGGCGAGGCGGAAGTCGGCAACCTTCACACGACGCCAACGTCCGCTAAGGGTCGAAAGCAGACATCCTGAGACCGCCCGCAACGGCTCCGATGTGAATACGTCGAAAGCCGCTGTCCTACAGCGCGCGGATGTGGTCCAAGCTGATCGGTGACCGCTCGCTCCGCTCATCTCCGCCTAGCCGAGCCGGCGTCGAACCGCGGCACGGCAGCGTCTTCCTCGTTAACGACACGAGCGGAGCGCGCCGAAGGCGTCCAACAGCGTCAAAGTCGTAAACGGTACGAGATCAATGATTTGTCCGGAGGTCGCCTCGCCAGAACCGCGGAAATCCGTGCGTTCGAGCCCGTATCGCATAAAACTCGTAATCTTCGCCCGGAAAAGACCGCTAAAACAATCGTTCGGCCTTTGCGAGCGCTGGTCGAACGCGACAGCCTGGCGTCCAATACCGGCCCCGGCGGATCACCGCCCGCCCGCCTGGTCTTCGCGGACACGGCAAGCCGTCCCCGCGGGCCGATCCCGGACGCCGCCGGCCACAGCGGCAGCACGCCTCGCCCCGCTTGTTGCGCCTCCGGAACGGGCGACGTCCGCCGACCGTTCTCCCTCCCCAGCAGGAGGATCGATCCATGAACGCCGACGCACGGCTCACCATGCTCACCCGGGTCGGCTTCGCCGCGCGCGGGCTCCTCTACATCGTCATCGCCATGCTCGTGCTCCGCGCGGGGCGTGCCGAGGACCCGAGCGGGGCGCTGCGCTACCTGGCCGAGGGCGGCGGCCGCGTGCTGCTGGTCGTCATGGCGGCGGGGCTGTTCGCCTACAGCCTTTGGCGCCTGGCGGACGCCGCGTTCGACATCGAGCGCCACGGGCCGCGCCAAGGGGGCGTGATGGAGCGGCTGGGCGCCGCCGCGAGCGGCCTGGTCCACCTGTTCCTCGCCTGGCAGGCGGTGCGGCTGATCCAGGGGACCGCGACCGACTCCGGCGGCGCGGAGGCGGGCGCGCGCACCGCGATGCGGCTGCCGGGCGGCGAGACGCTGGTGGTCGTCGCCGGCGCCGTGCTGCTCGCCGTCGGCGCGTTCCAGATCGTCAAGGCCGTGAAGGGCAGCTTCCTCCGCCATCTCGAGCCGCAGGTCGCCCGCCAGCCCTGGGCGCATTGGAGCGGTCGCGCCGGCTACGCCGCCCGCGGGCTCGTGTTCCTGATCAGCGGCTTCTTCCTCCTCAAGGCGGGCTTGGAGGGCCAGTCAAGCGAGGCGGGCGGCACCGCGGAGGCGATCGCCTGGCTGTCGAGCCCGATGGACCTCGTGGTCGCCCTCGGCCTCCTCGCCTTCGGCCTGTTCAGCCTGATCGAGGCGCGCTTCCGCCGGCTCCACGACGTGCCCGTCGACGGCATGGTCGGCCGCGCGACCGGCGGCCGGTTCTGACGGCGGTCGGCCCGGCGTGATGGCCATCCGACGCCCCCCGCCCCTCCTGACCGCGATGGCGGGCGCCGCCGCCGCGGTGCTGCTGATCCTCGTCGTCGGCCTTCTGGTCGACCGGTGGCTGTCGGCGTTCGACCGCGCGTTGATCGTCGCGCTGCGGACGCCGGGCGACCCCGGCGTGCCGGTCGGCGGGCCCAAGCTGCTCGCCTTCATGCGCGACGTGACCGCGCTCGGCGACGGCAACCTCCTCACCTTGTTCGTGCTGCTCGTCCTCGGCCTCTTGCTCGTGCAGCGCAAACTGACGACCGCCGGGCTGGTGGCGGCCGCCACCCTGTCCGGCAGCCTGCTCGTCTCCTGGGCCAAGCTCCACACCGCCCGTCCCCGGCCCGACATCGTGCCCCGGCTCGTCGACGTGAGCAGCCTCAGCTTCCCGAGCGGGCACGCCGCGAACTCGGCGATCGTCTACCTCACGCTGGCCGCCGTCGCGTCGCAGGCCGTCGTCCAGCGCCGCGTCCGCACTTATCTCCTCGCCGCGGCGCTGCTCCTCGTCGCGCTGATCGGCGCGAGCCGCGTCTATCTCGGCGTCCACTGGCCGTCCGACGTGCTCGCAGGCTGGAGCTTCGGGGCGCTCTGGGCGTGGAGCTGGTGGTGGGCCGGCGCGAAGGCCCGCGTCCGGCCGGGTCGCGAGGGGTAGAAGGCGCGACGGCGGGATCGTGCGGCCGGGCGTCGATTTCCGCTGTCCTACAAGCGGCGATCCATGGCAGCGTTCCTCCTATGTTTCTGACTAACGCTTCATACTCCGCCCTCGCTCCTGTCCCTCGCCGAAGGAGAGCTCACGCTGCGCTAGCGTCGCCACGGCCGTCGGTCGCGCCGACGTCGCGAGCCGGTGGCGGACCCGCCGCGTCACCGGCGCTTCGTCGCCGCGCCGGCGCGGCGTCGATGCCGCCTGAGCGCCGCTTCGGTGGCGCGTGGACGGCGCGTCAGCGCCGCGTTCCCGTTGCGCGCGCCCGGTCGCGCCTCGGCGCC
>DASVSW010000300.1:0-7123 GCA_036387895.1 Sphingomonas sp. | reverse complement strand
CCTTGCCCTGCGACGAGCAGATGCACCTCGCCCAGCTGCGATGCGGCGGCGACTGCGGACAAAGTAGCGTCCTTGACGGCCGAACCGTCATGCTCGACCCAGACCAAAGTCTTCACTTGGCAATCCCCATCGCGGACAGTTTCATGACGAGTTCGTCGACATCGGCGACCTTGGCGCCTGCCTGCCGCTTGCCCGGTTCCACGACCTTCAGCGTGGTGAGGCGTGGGCTCACGTCGACGCCATAATCGGCGGCGGTCCTGGTCGCCATCGGCTTGGACTTCGCCGTCATGATGTTGGGCAAGGAAGCGTAGCGCGGCTCGTTGAGGCGCAGGTCGGTGGTGACGATCGCGGGCAGCTTCAGGTCGTCCGTCTCCAGCCCGCCATCGACCTCGCGCGTCACCTTGGCGGTGCCGTCCGCGATCTCAACCTTGGACGCGAACGTGCCCTGGCCCCAGCCGAGCAGGCCGGCGAGCATCTGGCCCGTCTGGTTGTTGTCGCCGTCGATCGCCTGCTTGCCGAGGATCACGAGCCGGGGGCTCTCCTCCTCGACGATCTTGGCGAGGAGCTTGGCGACGCCGAGCGGCTCGACGGTTCCCTCGGCGGTGACCAGGATCGCACGGTCGGCGCCCATGGCGAGCGCGGTGCGCAGCGTCTCCTGCGCCTTGGGCTCGCCGATCGAGACCGCCACGATCTCGGTGACGACGCCCTTCTCCTTCAAGCGGATCGCCTCCTCGACGGCGATCTCGTCGAAGGGGTTCATGCTCATCTTGACGTTGGCGAGGTCTACCCCTGAGCCGTCGGCCTTGATCCGGGGCTTCACATTGTAGTCAAGCACGCGCTTGACGGGGACGAGTGCTTTCATCCTCTATCCTTCTGCGTTCAGTGCGTCAGTTCGAGGCGACGCTCGATGCGGTCGAGCCGGCGGCTCACGTTGTCGATCCCCACCTGCTGTGCGGCGTCAGCGGCCGCCAGATGGGCCAAATGTCCCATCAGCGACGCGACCGAGCCTTCGAGATTGGCGACGCGCCCGATCATCTCGTCCTGCTTCCGCTCGATACGATCCAGGACGGCTTGGAAGCGTTTCAGGTGCTCGAGCACCAAGTTCTCGACTTCCTCGGCCACCGTCGCCTCCTCCGGTCTACCCTAAGCCGCCTTCTTCACCTCGGCGACGATCTTCTTCGCGGCGTCGCCCAGGTCGTTCGCTGGGACGATCGCCAGGCCGGAGTTCGCGAGGATCTCCTTGCCTTGCTCCACATTGGTGCCCTCGAGGCGGACCACAAGCGGAACCTGGAGGTTCACCTCCTTCGCCGCCGCGACGATGCCGTCGGCGATGATGTCGCAGCGCATGATGCCGCCGAAGATGTTGACCAGGATGCCCTTCACGTTCGGATCCTGGAGGATGATCTTGAAGGCGGCCGTCACCTTCTCCTTGGAGGCGCCGCCGCCGACGTCGAGGAAATTGGCGGGGAACATGCCGTTCAGCTTGATGATGTCCATCGTCGCCATGGCGAGGCCGGCGCCGTTGACCATGCAGCCGATGTCGCCGTCGAGCTTGATGTAGGCGAGGTCGTACTTCGACGCTTCCAGCTCGGCCGGATCCTCCTCCGTCTCGTCGCGGAGTTCCATCAGGTCCTTGTGGCGGAACATCGCGTTGCCGTCGAACGCCACCTTGGCGTCGAGCACCATCAGCTTTCCATCCTCGGTGACCGCGAGCGGGTTGATCTCGATCTGCTCGGCGTCGGTGCCGAGGAAGGCGGCGTAGAGCTTGGACGCGACGTTGGCGGCCTGCTTGGCGAGGTCGCCGGTCAGCTCGAGCGCCGCGGCCACGGCGCGACCGTGGTGCGGCATGAAGCCCGTCGCGGTGTCGATGTCGATCGAGCGGATCTTCTCCGGCGTGTCGTGGGCGACCGCCTCGATGTCCATGCCGCCCTCGGTGGACGCGACCATCGACACGCGGCCGGTGGCGCGGTTGACGAGGAGCGCCAGGTAGAACTCCTTGGCGATGTCGACGCCGTCGGTGACGTAGAGACGGTTGACCTGCTTGCCCGCGTCGCCGGTCTGGATCGTGACCAGCGTGTTGCCGAGCATCTCGGTCGCCGCCGCGCGCACCGCGTCGAGGTCGCGGGCCAGGCGGACGCCGCCCTTCGCGTCCGGACCCAGCTCCTGGAACTTGCCCTTGCCGCGGCCGCCGGCGTGGATCTGAGCCTTCACGACGTAGAGCGGTCCGGGGAGCTTGCCCGCGGCCTCCACGGCCTCGTCGACCGACATGGCGGCGAACCCGACAGGGACGGGCACGCCGAACTTCGCGAGCAATTCCTTGGCCTGGTATTCGTGGATGTTCATGGGCGCGCCTGCCTCATTCGAAGATCGGGAATGGCCCGGGCCTAAAGCACAGCGGTCCCGGCCCGTCCAGCCCGCCCGCCTTGAGGGAGTGTTAACCAGGTCCTGCTACGACTCGCGCTCATGACCCAGCCAGCTTATCGCCCCGAGCTCGACATCCAAGGCGACGAGAACCGTCGCGCGCTGCGCCGCGCGGTGACGATGCGCGCCCATCTGCGCGACCGGGGTCAGACCAAATTCGAGATCGACGTGATCGACCTGTCGCGCACGGGCTTCCGCGCCGAGACGAGCTTCACGCTGTGGCCGGGCACGGTGGTGTGGCTGACCATGCCGGGGCTTGCCGCGATGGAGTCGGTGGTCGCCTGGCGCGACGGCTTCCGCTACGGCTGCGCCTTCTCGCGACCGCTCCACCCCGCGGTGTTCGACCACATCGTGGCGCTGTCGCAGCGCTAGTCGAACAGCGACGAGACGCTGGTCTCGTCCGCGATCCGCTTGATCGCCTCGCCGAGCAGCGGGGCGATGGGCAGGTGGCGGATGCTGGCCGATTGCTCGATCGCCTCGTGGTTGCCGATCGAATCGGTGATCACGAGCTCCGACAGCTCGGAACCCTCGACACGCGCGACGGCGCCGCCCGACAGGACGCCGTGGGTGACGTAGGCGACGACGTCTTCCGCCCCTGCCTCTTTCAGCGCGGCGGCGGCGTTGCAGAGCGTGCCGGCCGAATCGACGATGTCGTCGACCAGGATGCAGAAGCGGCCCTCGACCTCGCCGATGATGTTCATCACCTCCGACTCGCCGGCGCGCTCGCGTCGCTTGTCGACGATGGCGAGGGGGGCGTTGTCGAGGCGCTTGGCGAGGACGCGCGCCCTGACGACGCCGCCGACGTCCGGCGAGACGACCATCAGATTCCGGCCGCGGAAGCGCGCCTGGATGTCCGCCGACATGACGGGCGCGGCGTAGAGGTTGTCGGTCGGGATGTCAAAAAAGCCCTGGATCTGGCCCGCATGGAGATCGACCGACAGGACGCGGTGCGCGCCCGCGGTGGTGATCAGATTGGCGACCAGCTTGGCGGAGATGGGCGTGCGCGGCCCGGGTTTCCGGTCTTGGCGCGCATAGCCCATGTAGGGCAGCACCGCGGTGATCCGCCGGGCGGACGCGCGGCGGAGCGCGTCGACGATGATCAGCAGCTCCATGAGGTTGTCGTTGGCCGGGTAGCCCGTCGACTGGATCACGAACACGTCCTCGCCGCGGACGTTCTCCTGGATCTCGACGAAGATCTCCTCGTCGGCGAAGCGGCGGACGAGCGCGTCGGCGAGCGGCACCTCGAGGTAGCCGGCGATGGCGCGCGCCAGCGGCAGGTTGGAGTTGCCGGTGATGAGTTTCATGGGCCGCCGCTTAGTCGGCCGGGGGTTGGACGGGCAACCCCCGACGGTTAAGCGCCCGTCCCATGACCGTCGTCACCCGCTTCGCCCCCTCGCCCACCGGCCGGCTCCATGTCGGCAACATCCGGACCGCGTTACAGAACCATCTCTGGGCGCGCCGGTCGGGCGGGCGGTTCCTGTTGCGCATCGACGATACGGACGCCGAGCGGAGCGAGGAGCGGTTCGTCGACGCGATCCGGGCCGATCTGGACTGGCTGGGCCTGACGCCCGACGCCGAGGTCCGCCAGTCGGAGCGGTTCGCGCTGTACGAACGGCGCTTCGAGGAGCTGCGCGCGGCGGGGCAGGTGTATCCCGCGTACGAGACGGCTCAGGAGCTTGACCTGAAGCGCAAGATCCAGCTGGGGCGCGGGCTGCCGCCGGTGTACGATCGGGCGGCGCTGGCGCTGTCGGACGCCGAACGGGCGCGGCTGGAGGCGGACGGGGTGCGGCCGCACTGGCGGTTCCGCCTCGATCACGACCGGGCGATCGAGTGGGACGATCTGGTCCAGGGGCCCAAGCGCTTCGAGCCGGCGACGATGAGCGATCCCGTGGTCCGGCGGGCGGACGGGTCGTGGCTGTACATGCTGCCGTCGGCGGTCGACGACATCGACATGGGCGTCAGCCACGTCGTGCGCGGCGAGGACCATGTGTCGAACACGGCGCTGCAGCTGCAGATGTTCGAGGCGATGGGCGCTCCCCCGCCCGCCTTCGCGCACACCGCGCTGCTGACGGGCGCCGAGGGCAAGCTGTCGAAGCGGCTGGGGTCGTTGGGCGTCGACCATTTCCGCGAGGCCGGGATCGAGCCCGCGGCGGTGGTCAGCCTGCTGGCCCGGATCGGGACCAGCGATCCGGTGGAGGCGTTCGTCGACGCCGCGCCGCTCGCCGAGGGCTTCGACTTCGCCCGGTTCGGGCGGGCGCCGGCGCGCTTCGACGAGGCGGAGCTGATGGGCGTCAACGCCCGGATCGTCCACCAGCTGGCGTTCGACGCCGTCCGCGGCCGGTTGCCCCAAGGAATGGGCGAGCCGGAATGGCTGGCGGTCCGGCCGAACCTCCAGACCGTGGCCGAGGCCGAGGGCTGGTGGCGGGTGATCGAGGGGCCGGTCGAGGCCGCCGCCGATCCGGCCGACGCCGGCTATCTCGCCCAGGCCGCCGCCGCGGCGGGCGAGGTCGACTGGGCGGGCGGCGACCCCTGGCGCGCGCTGACCGGGCGGCTCAAGGACGAGACCGGGCGCAAGGGCCGGGCGCTGTTCCTGCCGCTCCGCCTCGCGCTGACCGGGCTGGAGCACGGGCCCGACATGGCTGCCCTCCTGCCGCTGATCGGGCGGGAGCGGGCGATCGCGCGGCTGTCCGCCTGATCGCTACTTTTCCGTGATCACCAGCTCGACGGGGGCCGACCCCTCGTTCGTCGCGTCCTCCGCCTCGACGCGGTCGCGGGGCGCGCCCCGTGCTGCGAGACCCGCCACGACCGCGTCCGCGCGGCGGCGGGCGAGCGCGGCGTCGGTCCCCTGCCCGTCCGGACGGCCGACGACCTCCGCCTCCGCCTCCGGATAGGCGTTCAGCACCTCGGCGATCAGGCCGAGCCCGGCCGCGTCGGTGGCGGGCAGCGCCGCCTGGCCGGGGGCGAAGGCCAGGCTGCTGAGCGGGAAGGAGCGCGGGGCGGCGTCCGAGCCGGACAGGAACAGGTTGAGCTGAAGCGCGGTCGAGTCGGGCGGGAGCTGGACGGTGCGGCCGTTGGGCAGCCGGATCGGCTGCACGGCGCCGGTGCCGACGGGGCTGACCGGTCCGCGTTCGACCTGGGCCGGGGCGAGCAGCTTCTCGCGCTGCTCGGTCTTCGAGCGGTTGTAGACGAACGCGACGATCGCGGCGAAGGCCAGCGCGCCCAGGATCCAGAGGAGGGTGGCGCGGCCGGGCTTGCGACCGGTGATCAGATGCGCGTTCGGGTCGACGGGATCGCCCGTCGCTTCGGCCACCCGCGCGCCGAAGCCGCCCAGCGTCGCGGCCCCCGTCTGCGTCAGGACCACGCGGTCGCCGTCGACGCGCTCGATGTGGTTCAGGTCGAGCGTCCCCGTCCCCGCGCCATCGGTCCGGGCGAACATGAAGCGGCCCGTCTTCACGTCCGACACGCGGCCCACGGGCGCGCCGTCGGAGCCGATCACCTCCATCCCGTCCCTCAACTGCTCGCGGTGGATCATCGGCTCGGCTCCTGTTCTCGTGCGGGAAGCGTAACGAGGGTGGCCGGTTCCGCGTTCCCCGCGCCGCCGGTCGCGGCCAAGCCGCGCCCTCTGGCGCGTCTCGTCGCGCCGATCGCCCGAAGGGGTCACTCCGTCTTCTCGATCCGCTCGCGGAGGCGCGCCACGGTGACCCCCAGCTTCTTCGTCACGAACAGGTTGTCCGCCGAGCGGCCGTCGGGGCTGAGCGTCAGCCATTGCTCGACGTCGAGCCCGCCCTTCATCGGATAGGTGAGGCGCAGCCGGTTGCCCTGGGCGCGGCCGCTGACCGGGCCGGTCGCGTCGGTGAGCGTGCCGGCATAGGTGTTGAGCCCGACGCGGCGGATGACCCAGCGGCGGTTCTGCGGCGGACGCCCTTCGCGCTCGACGCGCTGGTCGAGGACGAGCTCGCCGTTCGAGCGCACCCGTCCGCGGCCCTGCACCGTCACCTGCTCCGGCTGGCGGAGCACGATGCTGAGCTCGCCGGAGCCGAAGGTCCGGCCGTCGAAAAAGGCGATCGGGTCGAACGCCGGGCCGGCGGCGGTGGGGGGCGGCTTGGGGGCGCAGGACGCGAGCGCCAGGAGCGCGGCGAGGGTGGAGGCGGTTCGGGACATGGCGTAGGGCATGGGAGGGGGGAACGCTCCGCTCGGTCGGAAAGGTGCCTCGCCCGCGTAGCGCACGCGGGCGGTCGCGGGAACCGGCGGGCGGGCTCGCGGATTGGGACGGTTCCGAAACGGTGTGAGGGACGAGACATGAAGCTGTTGGTGAAGACGATGGGCGCGGCCGGGCTGCTGACGCTGGCGGCGTGCGGCGGCGGGGCCGACGACACGGCGGCCGATAACATCGAGGCGATCGCTGAGAACCAGTCGGGCATGCTCGAGGAGCAGGCCGACAACATGGAGGCGATGGGCAACGAGGCCGCGGCCGACGACCTGGAGCAGAAGGCGGAGAACATCGAGGAGATGGGCGAGGAGTCGGCGGAGAAGGCCGACGACGAGGACAACGCCCAGGTCGAGGCCCAGGCCAAGAACGCGATGTGATGCCGCGCGTCGCCGGCGCGGGGAGCTCCTAGCCGGCGACGCCTCGTGGGGTCGAAGCGCCCGAAGTTTAGGCGGGTATCGGCGTGACCGCGCCGATGGGGCTTTTGCGCCTGCG
>DASVSW010000299.1:0-2490 GCA_036387895.1 Sphingomonas sp. | reverse complement strand
CGAGGTCGCTCCACCCCAGGAACGAGCCGGTCTCGGTGACCATGGTGTCGCTCTCGCCCAACTCCTCCCTGAGCAGGCCGGACAGGCCGTCGGCCATGCCCGTCTCGAGCTCGAGACGGATCACCCGGCCACGGCGGCGGCGCTTGATCGCCGAGCGGAAGTAGCGGACCAGGTCCTCCGCCTCCTCCTCCACCTCGATGTCGCTGTCGCGCAGGACGCGGAACTCGGCGGCGGCGCGCACCTCGTAGCCGGGGAAAAGGAGGTGCGAGAAGCGCTTCACCATCGATTCGATCGCGACGTAGCGCGCGGGCTCGCCGGGCAGGCGCACGAAGCGCGGCAGCGTCGGCGGGAGCATCACCAGTTCCTGGATCGGCTCGTCGTCCGAGAGGCGGACGAGGTCGAACATCACCGCCAGCCCCTTGTTGGGCATGAACGGGAACGGGTGCGCGGGGTCCAGCGCCTGCGGGGTCAGGATCGGGAAGATCTGACGACGGAAATGCTGCTCCAGCCAGACGGCCGCCTCGTCGTCGATGGCGCGGCTGCCCAGCACATGGACGCCGGCCTCCGCCAGCTCGGCGCGGAGCTCGCGCCAGACGCCCTGCTGCTCGACCATCAGCTTGTCGGCTTCGGCGATGATCGTCGCCAGCTGCTGCGCGGGCGTCATGCCGTCGACCGACATCCGCTCCACGTCCTGCAGCAGCTGGCCCTTGAGGCCGGCGACGCGGACCATGAAGAACTCGTCGAGGTTGTTGCCCGAGATCGACAGGAAGCGCAGCCGCTCGAGCAGCGGGTGGGCGACGTTGGTCGCCTCCTCCAGTACGCGCCGGTTGAACGCCAGCCAGCTCAGCTCGCGGTTGAAGAAGCGGCCCGCCGGCGCGGAGGCGAACGGATCGTCATCGGCGTCGGTCAGCCGGCTCAGGTGGACGGGTCTGTTCATCGGTCCTCGATCGAGTCGGGCGGGTCGGACGCGCCGTAGTCGGAAAGCACGGCCCTGGCGAAAGGAATAGATAGACGGCGTCGGCGTTCCGCCGCGGCGCGCGCCACCGCCTCCGCCGCGTCCAGCAGGGCGGCGTGGCTGCGTTCGACGCGGGCGGCCATCCAGTCGATCAGGTCGGGGCGAGCGTCGAGACCCCGCCGCTCGAACGCGCGGGCGAGTAGCGCGCGGGCGAGCGCGTCGTCGGGGGCGCCGATCTCGGCGACGGGGCTCGCCGCCAATCGCGAGCGCAAGTCGGGGAGTCCCGTCTCCCAAGCGGACGGCCGCCGGTCGGCGACGAGGAGCAAGGGCCGATTCTCCTCCTGCGCACGGTTCCAGGCGTGGAACAGCTCGGGCTCCGCCACGGATCGCGCGTCGTCGATCACGGCGGCGCCGCTCCGTGTCGCGAACACGCGGGCGAGGAGGCTTCTGCCCGAGCGCGGCGGACCCACCAGCAGCGCGGTACGGACGGGCCAATCCGCCCAAGCATCGAGCATCCTGACCGCCTGCTCGTTCGACGGCCCGACCAGGAACGCCTCGCCGCCGGACTCGGCGGGCCAGGCGAGCGGCAAGGCGAGCTGCGTCATCCTTCGTCCGGCGGGACCGGTTGCGGGGCCGGAGCCTGTACCGGCGGCTGGACGGCCTGCGGCGCGCGACCGATCCGGAGCGACTGACCGCCGCCCGACACCTGGAACCCGCGCGCGCGGAGCGACGCGGCGAGCGAGGCGGGATCGCCGTCGAACGCCACCCGCATCAGCGACACCCCGCCGAGCGCGAGGCTGGTCGTGGCGAGCGAGCGGACGCCGACGATGCCGCGCACCGCCGACTCGGCCGACGCGACCGCGGCGGCGTCCGGCGTTTCGAACTGGATTGTGACCGGGATGCCCGCACCCGCCTGTGCCGTGCTGTCGCTCGGCAGATCCTCGATCACGGTTTGCAGGCCGGGCGTCGCGGTCGCGGTCGGCGTCGGCGTGGGCGGCGGCAGCAGCGTGGGGTCGCTGCGGATCACGCCCTGGCGCAATGCCGCCTGGTACACGTCGTCCATCCGCTTCACGCCCGCGTCGAGCAGCTGCGGCAGCCCGCGCTCGTTGCCGACGCGGAGCGAGAAACCGCTCAGATACCGGTTGTCCGGCCCCCAGCGCGCTTCGAACGCGCCGATCACCGGGCCGCCCGGGTACTGGCGGTGCAGGCGTACGACCGGGATCAGGACGTCGGACGCGCCGTACTGGTCGATGACCGACCGCCACCAAGGACGGGCCGGCCGCGACAGCTGCCCGACGTTGAGCAGCAGCGGGTCGACGCCGGTCCCCGCCGGGCGGATGTAGTCGACGCTGCTGTTGCCCGTCCGATAGCGCGCCCAGGCCTCCTGCCACGCCGTCCTCGTCTCGAACACATGGCCGACGCCGCCCGAATACTGGACGGGGATGACGAGCATCGGGGCGGACTGCGCCGAATAGGTCGCGATGCCGAGCAGCGACCCGACGCGGGCCCGGTCGAAGAGCACGCCCAGCCGCGCG
>DASVSW010000298.1:0-1650 GCA_036387895.1 Sphingomonas sp. | reverse complement strand
CGAACAGACTCGCCCCGACCCGGACGCCCTGCTGGCTGAAGTCAGCCGGCAGGCCGATCGGCAGCGGCGCGGGAAGCTGAAAGTCTTCTTCGGCATGAGCGCCGGCGTCGGCAAGACCTACGCCATGCTCGAAGAAGCGCGCAAGCGCGCCGGCGAAGGCGTCGCCGTCCTCGTCGGCTACGCCGAGCCGCACATCCGCCCCGACACCGAGGCCGTGCTCGTCGCCCTGGACATCCTGCCCTACCACATCGTCGAGTACCGCGGCGCGCGGCTGAAAGAATTCGACCTCGACGCCGCCCTGGCACGGCGGCCGACGATCTGCTGCGTCGACGAGCTCGCCCACACCAACGCCCCCGGCCTGCGGCACCCGAAGCGCTGGCAGGACGTCGCCGAACTGCTCGACGCGGGCATCAGCGTCTACAGCACCCTCAACGTCCAGCACCTCGAGAGCGTGAACGACCTCGTCGAGCGCATCACCGGCGTGCGCGTGCGCGAGACGCTGCCCGACGCGGTGTTCGACGCCGCAGACGAAGTCGAGCTGGTGGACATCGCCCCGGAGGAGCTGCTCGAGCGCTTCCGCGAAGGGCGCGTCTACAAGCCCGAGCAGGCGGAGCGGGCGAGCCGGCATTTCTTCGCCAAGGGCAACCTCATCGCCCTGCGTGAGCTGGCGCTGCGCAAGACCGCCGAGCGCGTCGACGAGCAGATGCAGGAGCACCGCCGCGACGAGCGCCTTCGGCGGATCGTGCCGGCTTCGGAAAAGGTGCTCGTGTGCGTCGGCCCCAGCCCGCTCTCGGCGCGGCTCGTGCGATCGGCGCGGCGGTTGTCGTCGGGCTTGCGCGCCAAGCTCATCGCGGTCTCGGTCGATCCGCCGGGCGCGCCGCTGCGGGCGGCGGGCTCGAGCGTCGACGCGAACCTGCGGCTGGCCGAAGAACTCGGCGCGCAGGTCGTCACGCTCAGCGGCGTGAACGTCGCCGCGGAGATCCTCGCTTACGCCACCACGAACAACGTCACCAAGATCGTCATCGGCAAGCCGGCGCGGGCGCGGTGGAAGGACGTCGTCTTCGGGTCGGTCGTCGACGACCTGATCCGCCGCAGCGGCGAGATCGACATCTACGTCATCCGCGGCGAAGCCGACGCCGGCGATAAGCCCCGCCACGCCGCGGCGACGCCGCCGCGCGCGGCGCACGACTGGGTCGGGTACGCGCTGGCGACGGCGGTCGTGGCGCTGACGACGCTCGTCGGCTGGCCGCTGTACCACCGGCTGGGCGTGGAGAACGAAAACGTCCTCATGCTCTACCTGCTCGGCGTGCTGTGGGTTGCCACGCGCCGCAGCCGCGGCGCGGCGATTCTGGCGTCGGTGGCGTCGGTGGTGGCGTTCGACGTGATCTTCGTCGACCCGTACTACACGCTGGCGGTGTCGGACCGGCAGTACCTGGTGACGTTCGGGGCCATGCTGGTGACGGCCTTCGTCATCAGCGCACTCACCCACCGCGTGCGCGCCCAGGGCGAGACGGCGCGGCAGCGCGAGCGACGCACCGCGGCGCTGCTGGGGCTCAGCCGTGATCTGTCCAGCGCGCGCACGGGCGAGCAGATCGCCGTCGCCGCCCAGCGCCACGTCGGCGAAGTCGTGGGCAGCGCCGCGGTGCTGTT
>DASVSW010000297.1:0-5795 GCA_036387895.1 Sphingomonas sp. | reverse complement strand
GCGAAGGTCGCGTCGAGCGCGCCCATGTCCGACACGTCGCAGTCGATCAGACGTGCGGTCCCCAGGCTCTCCGCCAGCGGGCGGACGCGCTTCTCGAGCGCCTCGCCCTGGTAGGAGAAGGCGAGCTCCGCGCCCGCCTCCGACAGCTTCTTGGCGATGCCCCAGGCGAGCGACCGGTCGTTGGCGAGCCCCATGATCAGCCCGCGTTTCCCCGCCATCAATCCCGTCAAGCCGTCGCCTCCTCGAGCCCCTGTTCCGGCCCGTCCTGTAGCGCGGGTTCGGGCGGTTCCGCCAGCGCGGCGTTCAGATGCGCGCCGAACACGATGCCCAGCCCGATCAGGTAGAAGAAGGTGAGCAGCACCACGACGCCCGCCAAGCTGCCGTAAGTGAGGTCGTAGCCGCCGAGCTGCGCCAGCGCCCAGGGCAGGCCCAGGGTCATCGCGACCCACCAGCCCGCGGTGAAGGCCGCCCCGGGCCAGATCGGGCAGCGGCGGTATTTCCGCGGCGTCACCGACCGGAACAGCGCGTAGAGCGCCGCGAACATGACGAGCGCGGGCACGAAGCGCGACAGCCCGATCCACCCCGCCACGTCCTCCGCGACGGGTAGGAGGCGGTAGACGAACTGCTCGGCGGCGGTGAGCACGCCCTGGACCAGGAACGAGAGGAGCGCCACGACCACCGAGGCGATGATGACCAGCGTCGAGGACAGGCGCGTCTTCCAAAAGGGCGTGGTCGAGGTGTAGCCGTAGGCCTGCCGCACGATCTCGCGGATCGTCTCGATGAAGCCCCCCACCGTCCACAGCCCGACGAGCGCGCCCAGCCAGAGGAGCGACCCCGTGCGCGCCGAGAGCACATCGGTGATCGGCTTGCGCAGGAGGTCGGCGGTGTCGCCGGGCAGGGTGCGCAGGAAGCCCTCGACGGTGGCCTGCGCGCCCTCGGACTGGCCGAAGGCGGCGGCGATCGCGGCCGCGACGATGAAGAAGGGGAAGATCGCGGTCAGCGCCAGATAGGCGAGGTTGCCCGAATGGATGAAGCCGACATTGTAGACGCCCAGACTGGCGCGCTTCAGAACCTCGACCACCCGCTCGCTGGGACGCATGCGGGCGAGCTCCCGGCCCATGAACGCGCGGGCGCGGCCGTGCCGTTTCGCCTGGGCGCGTTCCTCCGGGGTGAGGCCGGTCGGCTCCGTCATCCGGGCGTCAGACGCCCATGGCGACGCGCGGGTTCCGGGCGTCGGCCCCGGCCCAGCCCTCGACGAAGGTCCGGAGATCGGCGTCGTCGGCGGGAAGGTCGACCATCAGCGTCACCAGCTGGTCGCCGCGCTCGCCGCCCTTCTTATGGAAGCCCTTGCCCTTGAGGCGCAGGACGCGGCCGGACGTGGCGCCCGGCGCCACCTTGAGGCTGACCGCGCCATCGACGGTGGGCGCGCGCACCGGGCCGCCCAGCACCGCCTCCTTCAAGCTGATCGGCAGGTCGAGCCGGACGTCGTCGCCGTCGCGGGTGAAGTGGCGGTGGGGCTGCACCTCGATCGTGACGATCGCGTCGCCGGGACCGCCCGGCCCCTGGTCGCCCTTGCCGGCCAGGCGCATCTGCGTCCCCGACTCGACGCCGGCCGGAAGCTTCAGGTCGAGCGAGGTCCCGTCGGCCAGCGTCACGCGCTGGGGCGCCAAGGTCGCCGCGTCGACGAAGGGCACGGCGAGCTTGTAGGCGATGTTCGCCCCCTTCGGCGCGGCGCGGCCGCGCGCGCCGCCGAAGCCGCCCGTGAAGCCGCCGGCGCGACCGCCGAACAGCCCCTCGAAGATGTCGCCGACGTCCGCCTCGCCGCCGCCAAAGCCTTCGCTGCGGAAACCTCCGGCTCCGGCGCCGCGCGACCCCGCGCCGAAGCCGAAGGGCGAAGCGGGATTGCCGTCCGCGTCGATCTCGCCCCGGTCGAAGCGGGCGCGTTTGTCCTTGTCGGACAGGAGGTCGTAGGCCGCCGTGACCTGACTGAAGCGCTCGGCGGCCTTCGGATTGTCCTTGTTGCGGTCGGGGTGGAGTTCTTTGGCGAGCTTGCGATAGGCCTTCTTTATGTCGGCCTCGCCGGCACCGCGGGCCACCCCCAGTGTCGCATATGGATCGGCCATGGGTCCCCCGATTAGGTGTGTTACCCCGATATGTAGGTCGAGGGCGTTCCGCCGCAATCGGTCGGTGAACGGACCGGGCCCGTCAAGCGTTGTCGGCCGGGAAGGAGCTGATCATGAGCGACAAGCAACCGATGCAGGCGATGCCCGACGACGGCCTGAAGGGCGCTCCCGACGGCACCAACACGCGCCGCAGCCGACATCCCAGCGGCGAGTCGAACGGCGGAAGCTACGCCAACCCGCAGACCGGCAAGGAGCCGACCGGCGGCGGGGGCGGCTTCATGGGGCATGGCGGGCAGACCCATTTCGCCTATCACGGCACCGGGCAGGGCGGGACGGACGACGATCCGGAGGTCGGCAACGTCAACGCGGTGACCAAGGAGGACTGACCGGTCGCGTCCGGCCGCGAGCGGGGCGGGGCCGCGGCTCACCGGTCGCGGCCGTCGTCGGCGGGCCCCGGCCGGCCCCGACCTGGGGTCGTCGGATCGGTCGACGTGACGCACATGTCGCGCCCGTTCGGCAATTCCGTTGCGTGGGCGAGCAACGATGTTGCGTCCACGCCGTGCGCCGCCCAGTGCGCGTCGCGCTTGTCGAGCGCGCGCAGCGCGGCATAGGCGAGGCGGTTGTCGTATTGAGTGCGCCAGCCGACGTGCCGGCCGCGGTGGAACACCTCCGTCCGGCGCGCGGCCATGCCGCCCGCCATGCTCCCGTGCAGCGCGTCCTCGCCCGCGCGGTCCAGCGCCTCGTCCCAGGCACGCGCGAAGGGGCTGTCCTCGCCCGCCCGCACCCTCAGGCGATAAGCCGAGCGCGGGTTGCGCCCGACCGAGCGCGCCGCGGCCGCCACCGTCCCGCACCGCGCGAGCGCCGCCACGAAGGCGCGCTGCACCTCCGACGACCAGCCGTTCGCGCCGCGGTAGGCGGTCTCGACGGGGGTGAACAGGAGCAGGTCGTCGGGCTCTCGGCCGGGATCGGTTCGGGACATAACAGGAACGCTGGCACGAGTCGGGGCGTGTAGGACAGCTTTTTCCGCCATGCCCGCTTCCGGCCCGTTCGGGCGGTCGGCGCGGCGAGGAAACGATCCGCAGATCGGGGACGTGACCGCGGCTATGAAGGAGTACCGATCCCCGAGCGATGATGAAATAGCGAGCAACGTCAGCGATTTGGTTCGCCGCCGCTTCACGAAGCCTTAAGCAGGGGAACATAGGTTAGCGCATGCCGGCTCTTCAAGCGCGCGAGGTTTGACCACCATGTACCCGATTCCCCAGGACGAGGCCGAGCGCCTGGAGTTCCTGTCGGCGTGCGCGCTGACCGGCCGGCCGGCGGAGCGCGAGTTCGACGAACTGACGCGGCTCGCCGCCGAGCTTTTCGACGCGCCGATCGCACTGGTGACGCTGGTCGCGGAGCATGATCAGTGGCTCCACGGCCGCACCGGGCTCACGGTCGACGGCACACCGCGCGACGTGTCCTTCTGCGCGCACACCATTGACGGCGATCGGCCGTTCATCGTGCCGGACGCCGTCGCGGATCCCCGGTTCGCGGAGAACGCGCTGGTCACCGGCGAGCCGCATGCGCGCTTCTACGCCGGCGCGCCGATCGTGACCCGCGACGGCGTCCGACTCGGCGCCGTTTGCGTCATCGACCGCGAGCCCCGGCCCGACTTCCGCGAAGAGGACGCGCGCGCGCTCACCAGGCTCGCGCGCATGGCGGCCCGCCGCTTCGAGGAGCGCCGCGACGAGCGCGCGGGCCGCGCGGTCGGAAGCTTCGCGGAGGCGACCGCGCTCGCGATCCTGACCACGGACGCCGACGGCGTGATCACGTCCTGGAACGCGTCGGCCGAGCGCCTGTTCGGTTTCGCGCGCGAGGACGCGATCGGCCGGTCGATGGACCTGATCATCCCCGAACGTTTTCACGACTCGCACCATGCCGGTCTCGAGCGCGTGAAGCGCGGCGGCAGGGCTAATCTGGTGGGGAAGACCGTCGAACTCGTCGCCCGCCGCGCGGACGGGAGCGAGGTGCCGATCGAGCTCTCGATCTCGGCCTGGCCCACGCCGAACGGGCTGGCGCTCGGCGGGCACGCCCAGGACATCTCCGCGCGGCGCGCGCGCGAGGCGGCGTTGGAGCATCTGGCCGCGCACGACCAGCTCACCGGCCTCCTGAACCTCAAAGCCTTTCGCGAAGGGCTGCGGCAGCGGCTGGAACAGGGCCAGCGGGCGGGCGTGCTCGCTTTCGACCTGGACGGGTTCAAGGCCGTCAACGACTCGCTCGGGCACGCCGTCGGCGACGCGCTGATCCAGGCGCTGGCGGTCCGGCTCCGCTCCGTAGCCGCGCCCGACTGGGCGGTCGCCCGCCTGGGCGGCGACGAGTTCGCGGTGCTGCTGCCGCCGGACGCCGACCTGTTCGCCGCGCGCGACGCGGCGGGCGCGCTGCTCGCGGCGTTCGCCGACGTGTTCCATGTCGCCGGCCATCGTCTCCACCTCGCGGTCAGCATCGGCGTGGCGCTGGCGCCCGACCATGCGCAGGACGCCGACGAGCTCATGATGCGCGCCGACCTCGCGATGTTCCGCGCCAAGCGCGCCGGCGGCCGCGGCTATCGCCTGTTCGACGCCTCCATGCGCGCGGAGCTCGAGGCCCGGCGCGCGTTCAACGAGGAACTGCGCCAGGCGCACATCTCCGGCCAATGGGAACTCCACTACCAGCCGCAGGTCCGCTTGTCCGACGGCGTCCTCACCGGCGCGGAGGCGCTGCTGCGGTGGCGGCACCCGCAATGGGGGGTGCTGTCGCCTTCGACCTTCCTGCCGGTGCTGGAGACGCACGTCGTCGCCTATGAGGTCGGGCAGTGGGTGCTCGACGAGAGCTGTCGCCAGCTCGCGGCGTGGCGCGCCGAGGGGTTGGACGTGCCGCGGATCAGCTGCAACCTGTTCGGCGCGCAGGTCCACGGCCGCGGGTTGGTCGAACAGGTGGAGGCCGCGCTCGCCCGCCACGGCCTCCGGTCGTCCGATCTCGAGCTGGAGATCACGGAGACGATCGCGCTCCGCCACGACGACGAGACGCTGCAGCCCTTGTTCGCGCTCGTGGGACGGGGCGTCGGGATCGCATTGGACGATTTCGGCACCGGCTTCGCGTCGCTGAGCACGCTCAAGCGCGCGCCGATCACCCGTCTGAAGATCGACAAGAGCTTCGTCGCCGACGTCTGCGCCGATCGTCACAGCGGGGCGGTCATCGGAGGCATCCTGTCGATCGGCGACGCTTTGGGCGTCGACGTGATCGCCGAGGGCGTGGAGACGGGCGAGCAGCAGGCGGCGCTGGAGGCGCTGGGGTGCCGGCAGGCGCAGGGCTACCGGTTCGGCCGTCCGCTGACCGGCGACGCCTTCGCCGACGCGTTCCGGCCGTCGCGTCATCGCCACCCTGCGGCGGCGTGACGGCTACCCGCGTCCGGCGAACGCGCCGGTAGGCGGGACGGAGAGGCGCCTAGAGATCGCCGGGCGCGATCCGAACACGCGCAGCAGGCCGAGGTGGCACGCAAGGGCGGCGGCGGTCCCGACCACGCCGTCCAGGGCGTAGTGCCAGCCCAGCGAGATCGACAGCAGGAAGATGAGCAGCCAGGCGGCGACTGCGAAGGGCAGCCATCGCCGCGCGCAAGCGTGGAAGGCGATGACCGTCCAGGCGCTGATCGTC
>DASVSW010000296.1:0-4801 GCA_036387895.1 Sphingomonas sp. | reverse complement strand
ACTTGCCCTTGGGGTCGGTGAAGCGGAGGTCGAGCCACTCGATCTCCTCCGACTTGATGCGGTCGAGCACGTCCTGCGCGGTGTTGGCCATTTCCCGTCGTCCTTATCTAGGTGGAACAACCCCGATCGCCCTGAGCTTGTCGAAGGGCCGTTCTTCTCGTCCGGCGGCGCGAGGAGGACGGTGCTTCGACGAGCTCAGCATGAACGGGGGAAACTAAATCGCGTCCTCGTCGCGTTCGCCGGTGCGGATGCGGAGCGCGGTCTCGATCGCGGTGACGAAGATCTTGCCGTCGCCGATGCGCCCCGTCTGCGCGGCCTGCGCGATCGCCTCGACGACGCGCGGGGCCAGGCTGTCGGACACGACCACCTCCAGCTTCACCTTGGGCAGGAAGTCGACCACGTACTCCGCGCCGCGGTAGAGTTCGGTATGGCCCTTCTGCCGGCCGAAGCCCTTGGCCTCGGTCACGGTGATGCCGGACACGCCGATCTCGTGCAGCGCCTCCTTCACCTCGTCGAGCTTGAAGGGTTTGATGATGGCTTCGATCTTCTTCACGCGCGTACGCTTCCCCGCCGATGGCTCTCGGCCCCTGGGCCGAGCTTCGCAACGAACGTGCCAGCGCCGCGCACGAGGGGCAAGCGCTCGGATGGGCGTCCGACGCCGCCCATCCCTGCCCGCGAAAGCGGCAATGGCGGCCGGGCCTGCCTCATTTCGCGGCAGGCCCTCCGGTCACGCGTCCTGTTCCGCCAGCCAGGCCTCGAGCCACTTGATCGTGTAATCGCCCGTCTGGAAATCCGGCTGGTCGAGCAGCGCCTGGTGGAGCGGGATGGTGGTCTTCATCCCCTCGATCACGAACTCCTCCAGCGCGCGGCGGAGGCGGCGGAGGCAGCCGTCGCGGTCGCGGCCGTAGACGATCAGCTTGGCGATCATCGAGTCGTAATAGGGCGGGACCTTGTACCCGGCGTAGAGCCCCGAATCGACGCGCACGTGCATGCCGCCGGGCGCGTGGAACTGCTTCACCAGCCCCGGCGAGGGGGCGAAGGTGCGCGGGTCCTCGGCGTTGATGCGGCACTCGATGGCGTGGCCGCGGAACTCGAGCTCCTCCTGGCGAACCGACAGGCCATGACCTTCGGCGACGCGGATCTGCTCGCGGACGAGGTCCATGCCGGTGATCATTTCGGTCACGGGATGCTCGACCTGGAGCCGCGTGTTCATCTCGATGAAGTAGAAATGGCCCGCTTCCCACAGGAACTCGATCGTCCCCGCGCCGCGATAGCCCATGTCGGCCATCGCCTTGGCGACGACGCCGCCCATGCGCGCGCGTTCTTGCGGAGTGATCACGGGGGAGGGGGCCTCCTCCAGCACCTTCTGGTGGCGGCGCTGGAGCGAGCAGTCGCGCTCGCCCAGATGGATCGCGTCGCCGTTCCCGTCGCCGAAGACCTGAAACTCGATGTGCCGGGGGCTGCCCAGGTACTTCTCCATGTAGACGGTGTCGTCGCCGAACGCCGCCTTCGCCTCGGAGCCCGCCTGGCTCATCAGCGTTTCGAGCTGGTCCTCCGACGGCACCACCTTCATGCCGCGGCCGCCGCCGCCCGACGCCGCCTTGATCAGCACCGGGTAGCCGATCTCCGCGGCGATGCGCTTCGCCTCGTCGAGGTCGCTGATCGCGCCGTCCGACCCCGGCACCAGCGGTAGGCCGAGCGCGCCGGCGGTGCGCTTCGCCTCCACCTTGTCGCCCATGGTGCGGATGTGCTCGGGCTTCGGGCCGACGAACAGCAGGCCGTGGAGCTCGACGATTTCGGCGAACTTGGCGTTCTCCGACAGGAAGCCGTAGCCCGGATGGATCGCGTCGGCGCCCGAGATCTCGGCCGCGGAGATGATGTTGGGGATGTTGAGGTAGCTGTCGGTCGCGGGCGGCGGCCCGATGCAGATCGCCTCGTCCGCCAGGCGGACGTGCATGGCGTCGCTGTCGGCGGTGGAGTGCACCGCGACCGTCTTGATCCCCATCTCGTGACAGGCGCGGTGGATGCGCAGCGCGATCTCGCCGCGGTTGGCGATGAGCAGCTTCTTGATCGGCCGCATGCTTATTCGATTACGATCAGCGGCTGGTCGAACTCGACGGGCGATCCGTCCACGATCAGCACGGCGGTGACGGTGCCGGCGGCAGGCGCCACGATCGGGTTCATGACCTTCATCGCCTCGATGATGAGCAGCGTGTCGCCGGCCGCGACCTTCTGGCCCACGCCGGCGAAGGGCTTGGCCCCCGGTTCGGACGCCAGATAGGCGGTGCCGACCATGGGCGACCGGATCGCGTCGGCCTGCACCGCGGGCGCGGGCGCGCCGATCTCGGGGGCGGGCGGCGGCGCGGTCGTCGCGACCGGGTGCGGCGTCATCGGCGCCGGCGTCGGCGCGGCGTAATGGACGGGGGCCGTCGCGGCCGCTTTCCGCGCCACGCGGATGCGGCGCGGGCCGTCCTCGACTTCGATCTCGGTGAGCTGCGTGGCGTCCAGGATGCCGGCGAGCTGGCGGACCAGCTCGACATCGATCTTCATCGCCCCCTCGCCTTCCCCAAGGCTTTCGGTCTGGTCTGTCATGCAGGACCCCCTGTCAGAGTCGCGCGGCCGCTTCAAGCGCGAGAACATACGATAACGACCCGAACCCCGCGATCGTCCCGCGCGCCGCCTGGCCCACGAGGCTGACGTGGCGGAAGGGTTCGCGGGCGTGCGGGTTCGACAGGTGGACCTCGATCACGGGCGTCACGACCGCCTTGATCGCGTCGTGGACCGCGACGGAGGTGTGCGTGAAGCCGCCCGCGTTGAGGAGCACCGCGCGTGCCCCCACCGCCTGCGCTTCGTGGAGCCAATCGACGAGATGCCCCTCGTGATTGGATTGGCGGAGATCGATCCGGAGCCCCAGCTCGCGGGCGCGGTCCTCCAGCATGCCGGCGATGTCGTCCAGCGTGTCGGTCCCGTAGATCTCCGGCTCGCGCAGCCCCAGCAGGTTGAGGTTGGGTCCGTTCAGGACGTAGAGGAGGCCGGGGTCGGGCATGAGGCGAGCCGTAGCGCCGGCCCTCTTCTCGCGCCATCCCGCTTGAGCGCGTGCGAGGGGGGGCGTAGATGACGCGGCATGCCCGTGCCGCGCCCCGCCACGCTTCACGACTTGCTGGTCGGCTGGCAGGCTGGCGAGATCGGCTATCGCGAAGCGATGCGCCGCGCGCGGATCGACACGCTGGACGAGCTGTACGAGGCGGCGCGGCTGAGCGGCGTCGAGCTGTCGACCGATCTCTGGCCCGAGGAGCGGGAGCAGGCGAGGATCGTCGGCGCGCTTCTTCGCGACCAGTTGCGGGACCGTGTCGAGGCAGGGCCGTGACGCGGCCCGTCGACCTGATCCTGCCCGACGCCGGCCCGCTGATCAGTCTGGCGCATGCGGATCGGCTAGACTTGCTGACGCTCTTCCAACGACCGGTCGTCGTGTTGGACGTCGTGCGCCTGGAGTGCCTTCGCAAGCCGGACGCGCCCGACCATCCTCGGCTCCACGCGTGGTTCGAGGGTGGGGAAGGGCGGATCGGCGTCGCGGACACCCCGCTCGGGCCTTTGTATCGAGACGCGCTGGAGCGGGAGCGGAGTGGGGAGAACCCGATCGCGACCCGCGGGTTGGGCGACGCCGCGCTGAGTTGGGCGCTGAGCAACATCGATCTGCTGTCGCGGCCCGATGCGCTGCCGCTGGTGTTGATCGAGGATCGGCGGCTGGCGGTGAAATTGCAGGATCTGGGGACAGGTCACATCCTCTCGACGCGGTCCTGGCTGGCGGCGTTGGCGGAAGCGGGGCTGGTCGACTTCGGCGAGGTGGTCGCCGCGATGGGACGACGCGGGCGTGGCTTGTCGACGCTGTCGGCGGACGCGCCTGTCGAGGGTGGGAGTCGCTGGCTAAACCCCGGCGCGGACCCCGAGCGCAAACCGAACTGACGTGGCGCTCACGGCGTTTGATCGGGATCGTCGCAGCGCCTAAGGGCGCCCCCATGACCTCAGGCATCGACGGCACCGTCTCCATCACCGTCAACGGCGAGCATCGGCGCGTGGCGGCCGGGCTCACGCTGGCGCGGCTCGCGACCGACCTCGGGCTCGTGCCCGAGAAGGTCGCGGTCGAGCGCAACATGGAGGTGGTGCCGCGCTCCACGCTGGCGCAGGTGCTCGTGGAGGACGGCGACGACATCGAGATCGTCCACTTCGTCGGCGGCGGCGATCATGGCCGCGCGGTCGACGCCGACACTTGGGAAGTGGCGGGCCGCGCCTTCCGCTCGCGGCTGATCGTCGGCACGGGCAAGTACAAGGACTTCGCGCAGAACGCGGCGGCCGTCGAAGCTTCGGGCGCAGAGATCGTCACGGTGGCCGTGCGGCGCGTCAACGTGTCGGACCGGAACGCGCCGATGCTGACCGACTTCATCGATCCTAAGCGCTTCACCTACCTGCCCAACACGGCGGGCTGTTTCACCGCCGACGACGCGGTCCGCACGCTCCGGCTGGCGCGCGAGGCGGGCGGCTGGGACCTGGTCAAGCTGGAGGTGCTGGGCGAGGCGCGCACGCTCTACCCCGACATGCGCGAGACGCTGAAGGCGACCGAGACGCTGGTGCGCGAGGGCTTCCTGCCGATGGTCTACTGCGTCGACGACCCCATCGCGGCGCGCCAGCTGGAGGAGGCCGGCGCGGTCGCGATCATGCCGCTGGGCGCGCCGATCGGCTCGGGGCTGGGCATCCAGAACCGCGTCACGATCCGCCTGATCGTCGAGGGCGCGAAGGTCCCCGT
>DASVSW010000295.1:0-8320 GCA_036387895.1 Sphingomonas sp. | reverse complement strand
CCGCCAACCCCCAGCGCGAGATGCCGTAGAGGATGGCGAAGTTGATCGTCTTGGCCCTGGAGCGCGTGTCGCGGTTCACCTCGCCGTACAGCTGCTCGGCGGTGAGCGCGTGGATGTCCTGGCCCGTCGCGTACGCCTCCTTCAGCTCGGGCACATCCGCCATGTGCGCGGCCAGGCGCAGCTCGATCTGCGAATAGTCGGCGGCGAGAAGGACGTTGCCCGGCTCGGCGATGAACGCCTCGCGCAGCTGACGGCCGATCTCGGTGCGGATCGGGATGTTCTGAAGGTTGGGGTCGGTCGACGACAGCCGCCCCGTCTGCGCGCCGGTCAGCGAGTAGCTGGTGTGGACCCGGCCCGTCTCTGGATTAATCTGCTCCTGCAGCGCGTCGGTGTAGGTGTTCTTGAGCTTGGTGAGCTGGCGCCAGTCGAGCACGCGGCGGACCACCTCCGCGCCCTCGCCCTGCTCGCGCGCGATGCGTTCGAGCTCGATCACGTCGGTCGAGTAAACGCCCGACTTGCCCTTGCGCCCGCCTTTCAGCCCCAAGCGCTCGAACAGCACCTCGCCCAGCTGCTTGGTCGAGCCGATCTGGAAGGGGCCGCCCGCCAGCTCGTGCACTTGGCGCTCGTAATCGGCGATCTGCGTCTCGAACTCGGCGGACAGGCGCTGGAGCTGCTCGCGGTCGACGAGGACGCCGCGCCGCTCCATGCGCGCCACCACGGGGACGAGCGGGCGGTCGACCATCTCGTAGACGCGCGTCGCGCCCTCGGCGGGGAGACGGCGCTTGAACTTGCGCCAGAGCCGCAAGGTCACGTCCGCGTCCTCGGCGGCGTAGCGCGTCGCGCTTTGCAAATCGATCTGGTCGAAGGTGCGCTGGTTCTTGCCGGTGCCGACCACCTCCTTGAACGCGATGCAGGTGTGGGCGAGGTGCGCGGTCGCGAGCTCGTCCATGCCGTGGCCGCGTAAGCCCGCGTCGAGGTCGAACGACAGGAGGATCGTGTCGTCGAACGGCGCGACGTCGATCCCGAGCCGCCCCAGCACGATCATGTCGTATTTGAGATTGTGCCCGATCTTGAGGACCGACGCGTCCTCCATGAGCGGCTTGAGCTTCGCGAGCGCCAGGTCGCGGTCGAGCTGGACGGGGGTCTCGGTCAGGAGGTCCGAGCCCTTGTGCGCGAGCGGGACGTACGCGGCGCGATTGGGTTCGAGCGCGAGCGACACGCCGACCAGCTCGGCGCGCGTCGCGTCGAGGCCGGTCGTCTCCGTGTCGACCGCGACGAAGCCCTGGTGGCGCGCCGCGTCGATCCAGCGGTCGAGCGTCGCTTCGTCGACGATGGTCTCGTAGCCGTCGAGATCACAGGGCGGGTCGGTATCGACGCCCGCGTCGTCGAACGGGGCGTCCGCCCCGCCGGCCGGGCCGGTTCCGCCATCGGCGGACCCGGCCGCGACCTCGCCCAGCTTCGCCAGCAGCGACTTGAACCCGTGATGGTCGAGGAACGCGCGCAGCGGCTCGGGCGGGATGCCGTCGGCGGGCAGCGCCAGCGCGTCGAGCGGCTCGGCGAGCGGCGCGTCGTCCTTCAGCGTCACGAGCACCCGGCTCAGCCGCGCGGCGTCGGCGTGCGCGAGCAGGTTATCGCGCAGCCGCCCCGCCTTCATCGCGGGCGCGGCGGCGAGCACGCCTTCGAGGCCGCCATGCTCCTGAATCAGCTTGGCCGCGGTCTTCGGCCCGACGTTGGGGACGCCGGGCACGTTGTCGACCGCATCGCCCATCAGCGCCAGCACGTCGCCCAGCTTGTCGGGTCCGACCCCGAACTTCTCGACGACGTAGTCCGGCCCCAGCCGCCGGTTGTTCATCGTGTCGAGCATGTCGACGCAACCGCCCGCGAAAAGCTGCATCAGGTCCTTGTCGGTGGACACGATCGTGACCTCCCACCCGGCGGCGCAGGCGGCCTTGGCGTAGGAGGCGATGATGTCGTCCGCCTCCAGCCCCTCCTCCTCGATGCACGGCAGCGAGAAGGCGCGCGTGGCGTCGCGGATCATCGGGAACTGGGGGACGAGGTCTTCGGGCGGCGGCGGCCGGTGCGCCTTGTACCCTGCGTAGAGGTCGTTCCGGAACGTCTTGGACGACTTGTCGAGAATGACGGCCATGTGCGTCGGCCCGTCCGCCTTGTGCAGCGCCTCCGTCAGCTTCCACAGCATCGCGGTGTAACCGTACACCGCGCCTACCGGCTCGCCATGCTTGTTGGTGAGCGGCGGCAGCCGATGATAGGCGCGGAAGATGTAGCCGGAGCCGTCGACGAGGTAGAGATGGGGCATCGGGCGGGGTTTAGCCCAAGCGTCCGGCGGCTCCAACGGTTTCGCCCGCGATGAGCTCGCCCAGTCGCCGGCCCGACAGCCACGCCGCCTCGACCCGCGGGGCGAGGAGCCAGTCGCCGCATGCGCCGATCCGTCGGGACGCGTCCCATAGCGCGCCGGCCGGGTCCGGCGCGGGGCGGCTCCGGGCGTAGCGCCAGCGATGCGCCTGGAGGTGGGCGGGGCTGGGAAGGTCGACGCCGGCCTCTCGCGCGAACAGTTCGAGGAGCGCGGGGGCGACCGCGTCCGGCGTCCCCTCCAGATGCGCGGTCGACCAGTCGGGCCCGGCCTGGACTACCCAGCGCTCGCCCGGGGCGCGGTCCGGTTTCGCCGAGTCCCGCGCCGCCCATCCGACGGCTCCGAGATCGCGCATCGCGTCGGCCGGCATCGGCAGCGGCGCGTCGAACGCCGCCATCAGCGTCCAGCAGGGCAGCGTCCGCGATGCGGCGGCCAGCGCCGCGAAGTCGGACGCGGGGGCGAGCAGCGTCGCGGCCTGTTCGGCGGGCACGGCCACCACCACCGCGTCGAACGCGCCCTCCGCGTCCGCGCCATCGAGCCGCCAGCCCGCGCCTTCGCGCCTGACGGCCTCGACGCGCGATCCCCAGCGGACGTCGTGCGCCCCCGCCATCGCCCGGACGGGGGCGTTCATGCCGGGCGTTCCGACCCAGGCGTCCGGTCCCGCCGCCGGCCAGCGCGCCGCGACGCCGTCGCGCTCCCATTCGGCCGCCCGCGCCCGGAAGCCCGAGTCGCGCGCGGTGAAGTATTGCGCGCCGTGATCGAAGCCCAAAGTCGCGCCGTCCCGCTCGACGCGCCGCGTCGACATGCGCCCGCCGGGGCCGCGCCCTTTGTCGAACAGCGTAGGGGAGTGCCCGTGCTCCGCCAGCGCGTCGGCGCAGGCCAGCCCCGCCATGCCCGCCCCGATCACGCCCACCCGCATCCCGCTACCCCTCACCCGTCGTCGTCAGCGCTCCTATATAGCGCCGATGCAGCAGGTCACGGTGTGGTTCGACGGCGGGTGCCCGCTATGCCGGCGCGAGATCGCGCTGATGCGGCGGCTCGACCGGCGCGGGCGCATCGCGTTCGTCGACGCGACCGACGGGACGACGGCGTGCCCGCTCGACCGCGCGGACCTGCTCGCCCGCTTTCACGCGCGCGAGGGCGACGCGCTGCTGTCGGGCGCCGCGGCGTTCGCGGCGATGTGGCGGGCGATCCCCGTGCTGCGCCCGCTCGGGCTCCTGGCGCGGAACGGCCAGGTGCTGCGCGCGCTCGAGGCCGCCTATGTCGCGTTCCTGCGCGTGCGGCCTCGGCTGCAGCGCTGGATGCGCGAGCGCTAGCGGCCCGACGCCATCATCGACGGCGCGGGGAAATCCTGCGCGTAGGTGGTGACCGCGCGAGCGACCGACTGGATCAGCTGCTGGCGCGCGGTGGTGGACGCGCGGGTGTCGCCGATCATCACCGACACGGCGTAGCGCCGCCCGTCGGGCGCGGTGAGCAGGCCGACGTCGTTGAAGCCCGCGTTGCGACCGTTCAGGTCCTGGCCGGTGCCGGTCTTGTGCGCGACCTGCCAGCCGGCGGGCGCCGCGGCGCGGAGGCGCGCGCGGCCGGTCAGCGTCTGACCCATCGTCTCCACGAACACCCGCGTCGACGATTCGGACAGGAGCTCGCCGCGCGCCAGCCGGGCCAACGCGTCGGCGATGCCGAGCGGCGTGGCGCCGTCGGGCGGATCGTTGACATAGGCGTCGAGCGCCGCGCGGCGCACCGCCGGGTCGAGCCTGGACCGCGCGAGCGAGAAGCCGTTGCCGATCGAATATTCCTGCCGCCAGGGCAGACCCGCCGTGCCCGCCTGCAACAGGCGTTCGCCCGGACCGAAGCGGACGCCGCCGATGCGCTTGTTCGCCAGCGTGTCGCGCACCGCGCCCGGACCGCCGACCAGCGTCAGCAGCCGGTCGTTGGCGGTGTTGTCGCTCCGCGTCAGCGCGCGCGTCAGCAGGTCGCCGACCGTGGTGGTATAGCTGCCGTTCTGCAGCACCTGCGCCGCGATCGGCTGGTGGAACAGCGTCAGGTCCGACCGCGTCAGCGTCACCGGCTGGTCGAGGCGGATGCGGCCCTGGTCGCGCTGTTCGAGCACGGTGAGCGCGACCCACAGCTTGGACACCGACTGCTGCGGCAGCGACCGGCGTCCGTTCGCTTCGACGGTCCAGCCGTCGTCGACCGCGCGCACCGCGACGCCCGCCAGCCCGTCGAAGCCGCGCATCGCCTGCTCGACCGCCGTCACGAGCGGCGAGGGCGCGGGACGGATCACGCGCGGGGCTGGGGCAGGGACGGGCACCGACACGATCGCCGGCGGCGCCACGGGCGTCGCGGCCGCGCTCGGGCCGGCGGCGCGGGAGCCCGGACGCGACTCGGGAACGCACCCCGCCAACGCCGCCGAGAACAGAAGAAGCGCGTACGCGCCCCGCGAGATACTCATGCCGTCATACATCCCACCCCGGAAAATGGGTTGTGCGCGAAGGACTCTCAAGGCGGAACAGCCACTTGGGCACGCCCGCGACGAAGCGCGCGGGATGCGGGCCGAGCCGTGATCAGAAGTGCGAGGGCGTCAGCACCGTGTCGACGGCGTCCGGCAGCGTCTCCGGATAGTCGAGCGTGTAGTGGAGGCCGCGGCTCTCGTGGCGGTGGAGCGCCGACCGGACGATCAGCTCGGCGGTCTGGAGGAGGTTGCGGAGCTCGATCAGGTCGGGGGTGACGCGGAAATGGCCGTAATGCTCGGCCACCTCCTCCTTCATCATCTCGATCCGGCGGCGCGCGCGCTCCAGCCGCTTGGTGGTGCGGACGATGCCGACGTAGTTCCACATGAACCGGCGGATCTCCGTCCAGTTCTGCTTGATCACGACCTCCTCGTCCGAATCGGTCACGCGGCTCTCGTCCCAGGGGCGCACGGGCGGGGGGGACCCGAGCTCGTCCCAGCAATGGGCGATGTGCGCCGCCGCCGCCTCGCCGAAGACGAAGCATTCGAGCAACGAGTTCGACGCCAGCCGGTTGGCGCCGTGCAGCCCCGACTCGGTGCACTCGCCCGCGGCGTACAGGCCGGGGAGGTCGGTGCGCCCGTCCCGGTCCACCACGATCCCGCCGCAGGTGTAGTGCTGCGCGGGCACGACCGGGATCGGCTGGCGCGTCATGTCGATGCCGAGCCCCGCGAGCTTGTCGTGGATGTTCGGGAAATGGCTCCGGACGAAGCCGGCGGGCTGGTGGCTGATGTCGAGATGGACATGGTCGAGGCCGTAGCGCTTGATCTCCGCGTCGATCGCGCGCGCCACCACGTCGCGGGGCGCCAGCTCCAGCCGCTCGTCGTAATAGGGCATGAAGCGCTTGCCGGTCTGCGGGTTGATCAGCCGCCCGCCCTCGCCGCGCACGGCCTCGGTGATCAGGAAGTTCTTGACGTCGAGATGGTAGAGGCAGGTCGGGTGGAACTGCATGAACTCCATGTTGGAGACGCGCGCGCCCGCCCGCCACGCCATGGCGATGCCGTCGCCCGTCGCCCCGCGGGGCGCCGTGGAGAAGAGATAGGTCCGCCCGGCACCCCCCGTCGCCAGCACGGTCGCGCGCGCGGTGTGGAGGTTCACCTGCCCGGAGTTGCGGTCGACGGCGTAGACGCCCCAGACGCGGCCCGCCCCCGAATAGCGTTCCTCGTGGCGCGAGGTGGCGAGGTCGATCGCGACCTGGTCGGGCACGAGCGTGATGTTCGGGTGAGCGGACGCGGCGCGCAGCAGCGCCTCCTGGACCGCCCAGCCCGTGGCGTCCGCGACATGGACGATCCGCCGGTGCGAATGCCCGCCCTCGCGCGTCAGGTGCAGCGCATCCCCCTCGGTCGCGAAGGGCACGCCGAGCGCGCGCAGCCGCTCGATCGCGGCCGGGGCCTTGGCGACGACGAACTCGACCACGTCGCGGTCATTGAGGCCTGCGCCCGCGACCATCGTGTCCTCGACATGGTTCTCGAACGTGTCGCCCGGCTCCAGCACCGCGGCGACGCCCCCTTGCGCCCAGGCGGTCGCCCCCTCGTCGAGCGCGCCCTTGGCGAGCACCGTCACCCGGAACCGCTCGGCGAGGTTGAGCGCCGCGGTCAGCCCGGCGGCGCCCGAGCCGACGATGAGGACGTCGGACGTGCGGGCCGATTCGGTCATGCGATGGCACCCGACGGCGGGAGCGTGCCGGACGTTCCGAAGTCCGGCCCACGTGTACGTCGTGTCCGCCCGACCGTCGTTGCGACCGAGGTCGGCGCGGCGTGGGAGCGGGCGGGGGAAGCGCGTTCGGGCGAGTTCATGGTCCGGGGCTTCTGCCCGATCGAGCGGCGGCGGGACAGGGCTTCCGCGCGGCCGTATGGCGCGGACGGGGCGGCCGGAAGCGCAGTGGAGCACATGCCGACGCGCGGCGCCCGCGCCGTCGGGGCGGGCTGGCCAAGCGGCCGAAGCTGAACAAGATAACGGGCGTAGAGGCGTGGACGCACTTTCCGGCCGGATGCGCCCGGGACGCGGCGGGTAAGCGCCCGGGACGCGACGGCGACGCGACACCTGCGCGACACCGACGCGACGGTCGCGCGGCTCGGGCGCGACGGGTGCGCGACGTCGGTGCGCCGCCGATGCGCCGCCTCCGCGCTCCGACGCGCCGCCGAGGCGCGGAGTACGGGAGCGGGCAGGGCGTCGCTGGGAAGCGCGGCGGCCGACGGCGAGGCGCGCCGGAACGTCTCGAAATCGGCAAGGCGGCGCATGGTCGGCACGGGGTGATCCGCGCGGCTGAAGTGGAGCAAGTCGCGGCTAGGTCGGCGCCGGAAGCGCCCCGGCGTCGGTTCGGCGACAGTCGCGCGGGGGTTGGTCGAGGCGGGACGGGTGCTCACCTGCCAGTGTGGAGCAGAAGAAATCCTACATTGGAAGGGGGTTCGTTGATGCAGGTCCTGAGTGTTGAAGTGCGTGAACTGGTGGGGAGCGGAACGGCCGTCCTCGGGCGGGGTTCGCCGTAAACAGCCGTTCGCTTAGCCGGTGGATCACTGAAGCTAGAACACGGTGCTACCAGGCACCGCGGCCAAGGAGTCCTGCTCCGTGAAATCACTGATCGATGCTTTTCCAGCAACGCGTCCGTCGAGCACCTCGGTCATGACGCGCTCGAACGCATCGACGACCGCGGCCGGCGTTTCGCCAAGCGTATGTTCGAAAAGTAGGGCGTCGTGCATGGGGAGAACTACTCTCACGTCGTCCATGGCGGCGACTGCAAGCAGCGCACGCTTAAAGATCAACGACGCCGTCCCTTGGACCACCTGACTGACCGCGGACCGCTGCTCTTTACCTGTAAGCTGGCCTTTGCCGCTCCGTCGATAGTGGTTGCCGAGGATGGTGTTCACGCGTCCAGCGCGTTGGAAATCGGCCCATATGGACCTTTTCCAGGTTTCGTATTGTTTAAAAAGCCGGAACGCCTGCTTTGCCTTTGGCCGGTCCACCCCAAGCGAGCACGCCGCGTCGACCAGAGCCTTCCTGCTCATCCCATAGGCGTAGGATAGGAAGAGTTGCTTTGCGGCCTTACGGTTGTCGACCAGACCGAGGTACGTGTTAGCGAACAGGTCATACATGTCGCCAGCGGCGTAGAGGCGCTTGAGTTCCTCGTCGTTGGAGAGTGCGGCCATGATGCCAACCTCGAACTGGTCGAAGTCGACGTAGCTCAGGTTAGCGCCGTCGTGTGGGCCGATGATGGATCGGTAGCGCTTTGGAACGTTCTGGAGGCTGGGACTGCGCAGCTGGACGCGTGAGGTACGTGAGCCGAATACGTCGACGACCGGACGCGTGACGTCGCTGGACAGGGTGAGCGAGCCGAGCACGCGACGCGCAGTGTCGAGCGCGAGCAGTGCCATGGTGTCCCCGCCGAAATCGCCGTCGTGCGGCACAAATTCGAGTAGATACTCGACCGAGACCTCATCCAATTCGA
>DASVSW010000294.1:0-2751 GCA_036387895.1 Sphingomonas sp. | reverse complement strand
GAGCGCGAAATTGCCGCCGGAGCCGATCGCGGCGATGCCGCCCTCGGGCTCCAGCACGTCGCCGTTGCCCGTCAGGATCAACGTCACGTCGCGGTCGGCGACGATCATCATCGCCTCCAGCTGGCGGAGGTACTTGTCGGTCCGCCAGTCCTTGGCCAGTTCGACGGCGGCGCGCATCAGCTTGCCCTGGTGCCGCTCCAGCTTGGCCTCCAGCCGCTCGAACAGCGTGAAGGCGTCGGCGGTGGCGCCGGCGAAGCCGCCGATCACCACCCCGCTCTCGCCCAGCGTGCGCACTTTGCGCGCATTGGGCTTCATCACCGTGTTGCCCGCGGAGACCTGTCCGTCGCCCGCGATGACCACCCGCCCGTTCTTTCGGACGGAGCAGATGGTCGTGCCGTGCCAGACCTGGCCGGCGTTCATGTTCCCGCTCATGGGGCGCGATGTAGGTGGCGGGATCGCGCGCGCAACGTCAGCGGCTGTTCGCCTGGAGGAAGGTCGCGGCGTCGTCGAGGACGGGCAGCCGCCCGCGGAACGGCTTCGCCAGGCCGAGCGCCAGATCGGTATGGCCCGCGCCTTGGTACTGCTTGAACTCGGCGGGCGCGCCGAACGAGCGCAGCCGCCTCGCCAGGACCTCGCTGTTCCGCGGGCGGACGACCTTGTCGAGCGTGCCGGTGGCGAGCCAGAGCGGCGGCGCGTCGGCGCGCGCGAAGGTCAGGGGTTGCGTCTCCTCCGGCCGGGGCCAGTTCCCCAGCGCCGCCGACGAGCGCCGGTCGGTAAGCGGCAGGAAGTCGTAAGGCCCGGCGAGCAGCGCGCCCGCGCGGATCGTTTTCGGATCGACGCCGGCTTCCTGAAGCCAGCGGCGGTCTAGCGCCAGCATGGCGCCGATATGCGCGCCCGCCGAATGGCCGGCGATCGTGATCCGGTTCGGATCGCCGCCGTATTTGGAGATGTTGTCGCGGACCCAGCGGATCGCGGCCGCGCCGTCCTGGACGAAGGCGGGAAAGCGGACCTGGGGCACTAGGCGGTAGTCGGGGACGACGGTGACGAAACCCTTCGACGCGAAAGCGCGGCCGGCGAAGGCGTAGCCGCCCCGCGCGCCTTCGGCCCAGGCCCCGCCGTAGAAGAACACGACCACAGGCCGCGCCCCGGACTCCGCATCGCCCTTGGGCGCGTAGACATCCAGCTTCTGGCGCGGCTCCTCGCCATAGGCGACGCCGGTCGCCACGCGCGGAGGCGGCGGCGAGAAGCGGCTGAGGCTGTCGGCGCCGCTGAGCAGCGCCGGGCCGCAGCCGGTAAGGAGCAGAAGGAGACCGGCTAGAAGGGAGCGGGGTCGGGGCATGATGGTCCGTCGTGTTCGAGTTCGGAGGCCGGTATAGCGGGATCGGGCGGTGCGGGAAGGACGGAGCGTCGTACGCGGTCCGACGCCCGCCTCCCCTTTTCACACCGCCCCCGCGAAGGCGGGGGTAGCCGGTTTGAAGTCTGCCGCTTCCTGAGCCTGAACGTGAACAAGTTTACGGATGTATCGGCGTGAACGCGCCTCCGCCGACACCCAGCGCTCCCCCACCCCTCACCCGCCGATCCGGTTGGCGAGCCAGCCGTAGAGGAACGCCTCGTTGGCCGGGCGGCGCTCGGCGAGCGCGAGGTAGCGCTCGCCCTGGAGCGCCTCGACGGCCTTCAGCAGCACGACCTCCGCGCCGCGTCCGCGACGGGCGAGGAAGGCGTCGAGCGCCTGAAGCGTCCGCGTGCCGACCGCGCCGTCGACGCCGAGGTCGGGATAGTCGCTCGCGCCGCGGTTGAGCGCGTTCAGAGCGCGCTGCAGGAACGCGGTGGCGGTCGCCGGCCCCATGTTGGCGGCGGTGTCGAACAGCTCGGCGGCGAGCGCCGGCGCGCGCGCCGCGACGCGGTCATAGCCCGGCGCGATCCAGTAGAGCCGGCGGTAAACGTCCTCCGCCGCATCGCGCGGCAGCGCGCGCATCGACCCCCGATAGCCGGCGGCGCGCGCCACCGCCTCCGTGATGCCCCAGCGGGTCGGGCCGCCACGATCGGCGGGATGGTCCACGAAACCGCCCTCGCGGTCGATGAGGTCGTCGATGAGCCGGTCTATCCGCATGCTGTCCTCCTGTCAGGAACAGAAGGTGAACCAGAGCGGCCGCGTGTAGGACAGCGGTTTTTCGCGTCCCCGATGCGGGCGGTCAGCGTAAGGTCGCGAAGACGACGGCGATCACGATGACGGCGGTGTAGGCGAGGAGCGCGATCAGCATGATCGGCAGCCCCGCGTTCCGGCCGCCCAGCGTCGCGCGCGCCATGTCCCTGGCCTGGGAGAAGAGCTCGGGCCAGGTGTAGGAGACGAAGTCGCCCTGCGTCATGATCGAGATGAGCCGGCCGTCGCCGTCGACGATGGGCAGACGGCGGAAACGCTCGTTGGACATGATGCGGAGCCAGTCGAGCATCTCGTCGTCGGCGCGCGCCAGCCGGAGCTCGCGGGTCATGACGTCGGCCACCCTGGTGGTGGTCGGGTCGCGGCGCTCGGCGACGACGCGGCGGAAGATATCGCGTTCGGTCATCATGCCGATCACCCGGCGGTCCTCGTCCACCACGACGACCGAGCCGTAATTCCTCTCCGCCATCCGCATCACCGCGTCGAGCACGCTGTCGTCCGACGAGCAGGTGAGCGGCGCCGGTTTGGTCCTGAACTCGCGTCGATCGCTGATCTTCATCGGCCGTCCTCCACCTGTCGCGGAAGGCGGCGCG
>DASVSW010000293.1:0-2078 GCA_036387895.1 Sphingomonas sp. | reverse complement strand
TAACGTGTCGGCGATCGCGCGCTGTCCGGCGGCGGACTTGTCGACCAGCCGCGACTTCAGCTCCGCCCGCGCGCCCGTGTCGACGCCAAGCCGCGTCGCGTTCTCCGGCAGGACGCGCATCAGCCGCTCGGCGACGTCGTCGATCAGCGCGGTGGCGCGCGCGTCGGCGGGCGCTTGCGCCTGGAGGGCGGAAGGCAGGGCGGAGACGGCCAGGGCGCCAGCGCCCCCGGCCAACAGGTCACGGCGTGTCGGCTGCATCACGGTCCTTTGGATCAGGGGCCGTGAACCTACCCTGCACCCGCGCCCGCGCAAGCCGGCGCGGTTCGTCGCAAACGCGATTCGGCTCGACTCAAACGGGGCCTGATCGGGGAACGGCGCGAATCTTTCCGAATCGCAGCCCGTTCCCGCCGTCGGAGGCCGCCCCGCCGGTCTCCAGCGCCCGCGCCCCGCCGGTCCAGCCCCCGGCGGGGCGATGCGCCGTCGTCAGTCGGCCGCCTTGGCGACCCCCACCAGCGCCGGGCGGAGAAGGCGGTCGCGGATCATGTAGCCGGCCTGCATCTCCTGGACGATCGTGCCCGGCGGCTGGTCGCTCGGCACCTCCAGCATCGCCTGGTGGCGATTGGGGTCGAGGGTCTCGCCCATGGCGGCGATGCGGGTGATCCCGTGGCGCAGGAGGACGCCGTCCATCTCGCGGCCCGTCGCCTCCAGGCCCGTGATCAGGCCCTTCATCCGCTCGTCGTCGCGCAGCTCGGCGGGGATGGCGGCCAGCCCGCGCTGGAGGTTGTCGGCGACCGACAGCACGTCGCGAGCGAAGGCGGTGGCGGCGTAGGCGCGCGCGTCCGCGGCCTCCTTCTCGGCGCGGCGGCGGACGTTCTGCGTCTCGGCCTGGGCGTACAGCGTCTGCTGCTTCGCCTCGGCCAGCGCGCGCTCCAGCTCGGCGTAGCGGTCGTGCTCGGCGAGCTCCGGCGAAGCCTCGGCGGTCTCCGCGCGCAGGTCTTCAGGCTCGCTCACGTTCGTCTCTTCGGTCATCTTGGCCCCGTTTCGTTCGGTTCAATGGCCCATCAGGCGGGCCAGCGTCGCCGCGGTGAAATCCACCATGGGCACGACCCGCGCATAGTTCAACCGAGTCGGTCCGATCACGCCGACCACGCCCACGACGCGCCCGTCCAGCCCGCGGAACGGCCTGGCGATGACAGACGAGCCGCTCAGGCCGAACAGCTTGTTCTCCGCGCCGATGAAGATGCGGGTCGCGTCGCCCGCCCGCGCCGAATCGAGCAGCGCCGCCACCTCCTGCTTGCCCTCCAGATCGTCGAGCAGCCCGCGCACCCGGTCGAGGTCGGCCGCCGCGTCCGCGTCGATCAGCCGGGACTGGCCCCGCACGATCAGCACCGGCCGCCGGTCGCCGTCCTCGCTCCAGACCGCCAGCCCCCGCGCCACCAGGTCGCGCGCCGCGCCCTGCAAGGCGGCGCGCCCGTCCGCCAGCTCGCGGTCGATCCGCGCCCGCGCCTCCGCCAGCGTCATGCCGCCCGCCGCCGCCGACAGATAGTTCCCCGCCTCGACCAGCGCGGACGACGTCATGCCGGCGGGAAGCTCCACCACCCGGTTCTCGACCGTCCCGTCCTCGCCGACCAGCACGGCCATGGCCTGGGCAGGCCCCAGCGGCACGAAACCGATCGAGCGGAGCCGCACCTCCTGCTTGGGCACCATCACCAGCCCGGCGCAGGCGGACAAGCCGCTCAAGGCCGCGGTGGTCGCCGCCAGCGCGTCGGCGACCGGCCCGCCGCCCCCCGCCTCGCGCTCGATCGCGGCGCGCTCCTCGGGCGAAGGCTCGGACACCTGCATCATGCCGTCGACGAACAGCCTCAAGCCCCGCTCGGTCGGCATCCGCCCGGCGCTGGTGTGCGGCGAGCTCAGCAGCCCGCGCTCCTCCAGCTCCTGCATCACCCCGCGGATCGAGGCGGGGCTGAGGTTCAGGCCCGCGCCCGTCGCGATCGTCTTCGACCCCACGGGCGTCCCGGTTTCCAGATAGCCGTCCACCACCGCCCGGAACACGTCGCGGGCGCGGTCGGACAGGTCGG
>DASVSW010000292.1:0-4366 GCA_036387895.1 Sphingomonas sp. | reverse complement strand
CCCCGCGTCCGCATGGACGAACCCCGCCGCCGTCCGCACGCCCAGATGCAGCTGCCCCGGCCCCGTCCCGAACAGCAGCAGGTCGCCCGCCCGGCCGCCGTCGCATCGCGCCATCGACGCCTCCACCACCGCCGCCACCCGGGCCACGTCGCCGCCCCGCAACCCGTATCCGCTCGGGACCGTCGCCCCGCTCCCGCCCGCCCGCATCGCCAGCGCCGCCAGGCCGACGCAGTCGAGCCCTGTCGCCGCGTCGCGCCCGTGGAGCCTGAACTTCGCGCCCACCGCGCCTTGCGCCGCCGCCGCCGCGCGCTCGCCCGCGCTCATCCGCCCGGATAGCGCGTGAGGAGGTCCATCCCCGGCAGGAACGGCTCGCCCCGGAAGTTCGAACCGTTGCCGAACCGCGCCCGGCACTCCTCCAGGCTCTTGCCGCACCCATGCGTCACCTCGACCAATGTCCCCGGCGCGACCGCGAAGGCCGGCGGCGCGCGCAAGCGCAGCGTCGGCCCCGCCGACCGCGCCACCGCGCCCTCCAGCCCGGCGTTCGCCCCGTCCAGCCACAGCAGCCGCCCGTTCCCGTACGCGTCCGCCTCCGGCTCGACCGCGTCCAGCGTCAGCGCCGCCCCGTCGCCCGCGACCACCCGCGCCAACCGTCGCCGGCCCGCCATCGGCACGCGGCACCGCCGGTCGCCCAGCTCCGCGCGGCACTCCGGGCTCGTCTCCTCCGCCACCGGCCGGTCCAGCGCCGCCGCGGCCCCGCGCAGCTCGGCGGTGAAGCGGTCGCCGTCCAGTTCGACCGCGCCGATCGTCCCCTCGCTTAAGGCGACGCGCCGCGACGGGTCCGTCCAGTCCGCCGCGAACAAGGTCACGCGCGCCCCGTCCCACCGTCCCGCGAGCAGGTCCGCCTCCTCGATCAGCCCGCTCGACAGCGCGCCGCCGACGTCGCTCGTCTCCGCCTCCAGTCCCGCTTCGCGCCGGATCGCCGACGGGGTCATCCCCGGGCTCGCCCGGTGCGCGATCCCGTCGATCGCGAGATCCCGGTCGTGCCCGGTCAGCCCGATCGCCACCCCGTCCCGCCGCTCGACGCGCCAGCAAAAGGCGAGCGTCGCCAGCTCCTCCGACAACCAAGTCATTCCCTGATCTCCACCAGAGGTACGGACGCCGCCTCCCCCGCCAGGAACGTCGCCCGGCTCACCGTCAGCCGGTCCTCCGCGAAGCGCACGGGCACGTCGAACAGGAACGACGCCGTCACCGCCGCCCCCGCCGCGGGCGCTACGTCCAGCGCGACGAACCCGCCCGGCTCCACCGCGAACGCCTGCGTCGCGACGCCGCCGACCGCCACCTGCACGCTCCCCGCCACCGGCCGGGTGATCCGCCGGACCTGCTCGCCGTACCGCTTCACCAGCGCGAAGCGCCGCGTCGTCCCGTCGCCCACGCCCAGCCGCTCGTCCTCGCCCCGATGGTCGAAGGGGTCGCGCAACCGGAACCCCCGCGCCGGCCCCAACCGCGCGCGGAAGAACGCCAGGAGCTCGGCGATGTCGCCCTCCGACCGCACCCCCGGCCCCACGTCATAGGCGGTGCGCGCCTCCGCCCATCCCGCCACCCGCTGCTCGCGCCCGCCCGCGCTCGTCAGCACCTGCGTCGAGAAGGCCGGGGCCGCCTCCACCTCGCGCCCCAGCGCGAGCGGGAACGCCACGTCGTCGAACGCCTGCATCTCTTCCCCTCCCCCGAACCGCGTGAACCCGTCGCGCGCCACCTGCGGCAGCGCCCAGACGAACGCCTCCGCGACGCCCCGCCGCGTCGCGCGCGCCAGCGCTTCCTCGATCGGCCCCCATTGCGCGCCCGCGTCCTCCGGCCGCAGCACGAAGCCCGACAGGTAGTGCTGGCGCGCGACCGGATAGCCCAGCCGCGCCTCCGCGAGGGCCACGCCCGCGTCGCTCCGCCCGACATCGCCCGCCGTGACCCATTCGTAATCCTCGAGCTGGAGCACGTCGAAGGCCGGCGACGCCCAGCCCACCGGCAGGTTCATCCGCCTGATCTCGGGCGAGGCCGGGTCGAGCACGCTCGGCAGATACGCCAGCAGCAGCGTCTCGCATCCCGGCGCCTGCGTGCGGACCGCCGCGGTCAGCGCCGCCGTCGCCGTCGCCAGGGACGCGCCCGCCCGGTCGAGCGTCGCGCGCCGCGCCAACGACAAGGCTCCCCTGACCGACGCGATGCCCGCGGGCGCGAACGCCGCCACCGCGGCCGCGTCGTAGATGCACGGATGCCCCTCGGCGGTCACCCACCACCAGGGCTCGCCGACCTGGAACCTCGGCCGCAAGCCCGCCGCGACGCCGATCGCGACGAACGCGCGCGCCACCGCCTGCAGATACGCCATCGCCTGCCCGTTGGCGGGGCTCAGCAGCGTCGAAGGCGGCTCCCACCCCGTCAGCGCCGGCGCGCCGTTCTGCGCGCGCTGCTTCCACGCGTCCGGACAATGCCGGTCGAACAGCTCGAAGCTCAACGACCAGATCAGCTCGAAGCCCGCCGCCCGGGCCTCGGCCGCGAGCGCCCGGTGCCACGCCAGGCAAGGCCCGTTCAGCGCCCCGCCCGCGAGCGTCGCCTTGCCGGCCGCGTCGAGCCGGAAATAATGGCTCATGCCGACATAATGGTTGATCGCCCCGCGATAGCCGAGCCGCAACGCCTGGCGCACCGGCCTGGCGGGCGTCAGGTGATAGGCGTCGTCGTAACCGCTCGCGATCCCCGCCCCGTGCGGCGGCAGGGCCACGTCGCCGATCTCGAGCACCGCGCCCGGCCCCTCGCACGCCAAGCCGGTCAGCTCGACCCAGCCCTCCGCCGCCCCGCCCGGCAGCGCGGCGTCCGCGCCCGTATAGCCCGGCGCCACCAGCGACACGAACATCCGGTCGACATCGCCCGCCCAGACCGGATCGGCCTCGTCGGGCAATCGGAACCCGCCGCGTAAGGCAGCGAAGTCGATGGCGACGACCGCGTCCTCCGGCGTCCCCCGGGCGTAGTTCCACAGGCGCACGTACCAGGTCCGCGCGGCGCCGTCCGCGTCGCGCCCTTCGATCGTCAGCGTCGGTCCCTGCACCGCGTCCAGCGGCCGCACCCCGCCCGACCGCCAACGGAACCGCAACCGGCACTCGCGGAAGTCGCGCGCCGTCCCGTAGCGCAGCAGCGGATGGTCGTGGACGTCCTCCGCTTCCCAGATCAGCCCCGCCAGGTCGTCCTGCCGGTAGAACACCGCATCCACGCGCAGCGCGTCCGGCCCCGTCGACACCACGCCCGCCATCATCGGCCTGGGGAAGTTCACCGTCCAGAACCGCGGATCGAACCGCGTGAGCACGTCCGTCCGCTGCACCGTGCGCTCACGGCAAAGCCAGTATGGCATGTTCAAATTCCTCCCCTGAAAGGGGAGGGGGACCGCCGCGCCTCTTGGCGCGGTGGTGGAGGGGTGTCACCGCCCGACCGGCGCACCCCTGCTCGCAACCCGCGACACCCCTCCGTCACGCCTTCGGCGCGCCACCTCCCCTTCCCGGGGAGGACTTTACGACGTCACTCCTCGCGCAACGCCGCCCTGACCGCCCGCGCCACCTGCCGCCCCGACCGCGCCAGCGCCTCCGGCCCGCCCATCCCCGCCGGGGCCTGCACGGTGATCGCCACCCGCACCTCACGCGCGCCGCCGCCCCGCGACGCGCCCGCCTCCACCCGCCCGCTCGCGGTGGGCACGAACAGCTCCGGCCCCCGCTCGCCGACCAGATAAGCGCGGCCCGGCCCCACCGGCCCGCCCGTCGCCCGTCCCGGCAGCCCGCCGATCAGCGCGCCCAAGCCCGCGCTCAGCGGACCGACGAGCCCCGCGCTCAGGGGATCGCCGCGCCCGGCGCCGCCCAGCAGGCCGCCCAGGATGCCGCCCGCGCCGCCGCCCAGCCCCTGCCTGACCGCCGCCCCCGCGATCTCCGCCAGCACGGACAAGGCCGCGCGCTTCAGGTCGTCGAACCCAAGCTTGCCCGTCCGGACCGCGCGCGACAGCGCGCCCTCGACCGCGCGCCCCGCCCGCTCGGCGCCCGCCTCCAGCGGCCCCTCCAGGCTCGCCCGCATCTCCGCCACGTCACGCCGGAACGCCCCGGCGTCCGCGCGCACCCGCACCATCAGCGGCTCCCATTCGTCATCCATCCGGAAACGCCTCCCTCATCCGCGCGATCGCGCCCGCGTCCGGCGGGGCGACGCCGCCCTCGCCTTCCCCGCCCCCACTCCCGTCCAGCACCCGCACAACCGCCTCCAGCTCCGCCGGCGTCGCCCGCCAGAACGCGTCCGCCGACCACCCCAGCACCCCCCCCCCCCACCCCGCCCCCCCCCCCGCGCCCCGCGC
>DASVSW010000291.1:0-4510 GCA_036387895.1 Sphingomonas sp. | reverse complement strand
CCGAGACCGTGGCGGTGGAGCTTCGAATAGAGGCTCTGGCGGCTGACGCCCAGTATCTCTGCGGCCGAAGCGCGGTTGTCGGAGGTGTAGGCGAGCGCGGCCTCGATGCAGAGGCGTTCAATGAGATCGGTCGACTCGCGGACGATCTCCTTCAACGACATCCGGCCGACGAGCTCGGTCAGCTGCTCGACGGAGCGGGGCACGTCGCGCGGGATGGCGGGCGCGTCGCGCAGGCGCCGCCCGACCGAGCGGATGGTGAAGCCGAAGCACGTCCCGTCCGCGAGGGGTGCCGCGACGCCCGACACCTCGATCTCCTCCTCCGCGCCGGCGGATCCGCGCAGGATGGTGGCGATGTTGCGGACCGACCCGTGCTCGCGCAGCTGCGCCACGATCAGCTCGAGGTCGATGCCCGGCCGGCCGAGCCAGGTCGAGAGCCGCGCGCCCGCCACCCGCTCGACCGACGGCATCTCCGCCATGTCGACGAAGGCCGCGTTGGCGGTCATGACGGTCAGGTCCTGATCGACGAGCACGAAGGCGTCGGGCATGCGCTCGACCACCTCGCCCAGCGTCGCGTCGTGCCGATGATGATCCGACACCGCGTCGGCCGAAGCGACGACGCGCAGCAGGAGGAGTGGCCGCCGCGCTTGGCGGAACAGCCGCGCCGACACCGCCGCCTCGCCGCGTCCGTCGCTCAGCCGCAACGTGAGGGCCGGCACGTCGTCTGCGGCCTCGACGGCGCCGAGATAGGCGACGAAGTCGTCGCGCCCTGTCGGGTCGACGATGGCGTGGACCGGCGTTCCGATCAGCGCGCCGCCCGCGGCGTCGAGCAGGCGATGCGCGGCCGGATTGGCCTCGCGGATGCGGCGCGTCTCGGCGTCGACGACGAGCACGGGCTCGCTCGCCATGTCGAACAGGAGCCGGTAGCGCGTCTCCGCCTGGCGCAGGCGGATATAGTCGCGCTCGAGCGACTGCTGCGTCTGGAGCAGCCGCTGCTGCATCGCCGCCGCGCCGCGCATGTCGCGCCCGATCGCGACGAGGCGGTCGCCCTCGCCCAGCGTCATCACGAGGTAGCGGACGGGCACGTCCCCGCCCGCCGCCGGGTGGTTGACCTGGCGCCAGCGCGGCGCGGCGTCGGTCCGCGTCGCGTCGCGGAGCATCTCGACGATCTTGGGACGGCTCTCGACGGTGACGGTCGACGCCCAGGCCTCGCCCACCCAATCGGCGAAGCCGTGGTTCGCGAGCTCTCCCTGCGGGACGGCGACGTCGAGAATCAGGCCCTCGCCCGACAGGATCAGCGCGACGTCGCCGACCGCCGCCAGCAACGCCGCCGCAACGCCCGCCGACAACCGCCCCGGCATCGCGTCGGGATCGGAGAACGCCGTCTTCCGGGACAGGGCAATGTGCTTGTTCATCAGCGAGCGTCGCGCTCCAGGTCAACGGGGTGTAAGCTTACGCCCTCAACGCCTCGCCATCGCGGACGCGGACGAGGTCGCCCGCCAGTTTCAGAGCACGCCTGGCGTCGCCCGCCGTGCCGTCCGCGCCGACCTGCGCCGCGAGCCCCGGCTCCGCGCTGAAGACCCGTCCGCCAACCATGATGCAGACCCGCGGGTTCCTGGACACGTTCCGCAGCGCGGCGATGACCGACGGCAGGGGCGCGATATGAGCGTCGCAACTGACCGTCAACCCGACCAGGTCGAACCATTCCTCGCCCACGCGCTTGATCAGGTCGGGCGTCCGCGCGCCGCTCATCCGGTCCGTCGCCCAGCCGTCGCGGCGGAACAGCTCGTCGACCACCACCGTGCCGAAATTGTGCTGGTCGCCCGGCATGGACGCGAACAGCGCGCGGTGGCCGCCGGCGGCGAGGATCCGGTCCGCCACGTTGCGCGCGGCGATCTCGTGGACGACCTCCTGCAGGCGCCAGAGCGCCATGGTGACGTCGACGAAGTCGCAGCGGTCCTCTTCCCAGAACTCGCCTAGCAGACGCGCGGTGGGCGCCAGCAGGTCGACCATCACCGCGTCGACCGAGACGCCGCGCGCCAGGATCGCTTCGATATGCGCGAGCAGCGCGTCCGCCTCGACCTCCAGCGCCAGCGGGGCCAGCGCCACGATCTCCTCGGCCAGGATCCCGAGCGCCGCCGTCTCAGGCGTCCCGGGGGCGTGCGCGACCATCAGACGCGGGATGATCTCGCTTTCGATCAGCATCGATAGAGACCGGTCGTAATCGACGTCGGCGAGCGTCCGGAACGCCGCCAGTCCTCGCGCGTCGGCGCGGAAACGTCGGGCCCGTCCTGCTCCGCGGCTCGACGCGGCCTCGTCTTCGATACGCGCCAGCGACGCCATATCGGCTCTCCCACCTTAGTCGAGATATTCTCGTACGACTGGCGGGAACGCCGTGTTCGGGGTCTCCCACGACTCGCAGCCTATGCTCGTTGCATATGTCTGACAATCCAAATCGGCGATAGCATCGCCCTATGTGTCAAATATTCTGTACGTCAATTTAAGTTGACACTTTTCGTCCTGGCGCCTTAGTCTCGCCCCAAGGCTGAGAAGAGTCGAGGTGGAGGAAGATGCGGGCCGAGGACGCCATGAAAGCCGACACGGCACACGGTGGCCCCCGCCCGCTCTACACGCCCGAACAACGCCGCCGCCGCGATGCGACGCGCTGGACGCTGGTCCAGGGGGTCCTCGCCCCTGTCCAGTTCCTCATCTTCCTCGTCAGTCTGGCGCTGGTGCTGCGGTACCTGTCGACCGGCGAGGGCGCGGCGGCCGCGACCGTCTCGGTCGTGATCAAGACGCTCGCCCTTTACGCGATCATGGTCACCGGCTCGATCTGGGAGAAGGCCGTGTTCGGCGAATGGCTGTTCGTGCCGGCCTTCTTCTGGGAGGACGTGTTCAGCATGCTCGTGCTGGCGCTGCACACCGCTTACTTGGTGATGCTGGTCGGCGATCTCGGCACGGAGCGGGCGCGCATGCTGCTCGTGCTGGCGGCCTACGCCGCTTACGCGATCAACGCCGCGCAGTTCCTGCTCAAGCTGCGCGCCGCGCGGCTGCAGAGCGACCCCGGGATGCGGCTGGCGGTGACGGGATGAGCGCCGCCGCGCCCCTCGCGCTCCCGGGATGCGGGTCCGCCCCGATCCTGCGCGAGCGCGGGCAGCGCGAGGTGTTCTGCGGACTGACGGGCATCATCTGGCTCCATCGCAAGGTTCAGGACGCGTTCTTCCTCGTGGTCGGCTCGCGAACCTGCGCGCACCTGCTGCAGTCGGCGGCGGGCGTGATGGTCTTCGCCGAGCCGCGTTTCGGCACCGCGATCATCGAAGAGCGCGACCTCGCGGGCATGGCCGATTGCAACGAGGAACTGGACCGCGTCGTCGACCGGCTGCTTGACCGGCGGCCCGACATCAAGCTGCTCTTCCTTGTCGGCTCCTGCCCGTCGGAGGTCATCAAGCTCGACCTGTCGCGCGCCGCGGCGCGGCTGTCGGTCAAGCACGCAGGCGCGACCAAGATCCTGAACTATTCCGGGTCGGGTATCGAGACGACGTTCACCGAGGGCGAAGACGCGTGCCTCGCCGCGCTCGTGCCCGACCTGCGCGCCGACACGTCGGGCGCGCCCAGCCTCATGATCGTCGGCGCGCTGCCCGACGTCGTCGAGGACCAGTTCCTGCGCCTCTTCGCCGAACTCGGGATCGAGACGGTCCACTCGCTGCCCGCGCGCCGCGCCGACGCGATGCCGCCCGTCGGGCCCCACACGCGCTTCCTGCTCGCGCAGCCCTTCCTGGGCGAGACGGCGCGGGCGCTGGAGGATCGCGGCGCCGTCCGGCTCGACGCGCTGTTCCCGTTCGGGGCGGAGGGGACGACCGACTGGCTCCACGCCGCGGCGCTCGCGTTCGGCGTCGACGAGATGCGCTTCCGCCGCGTGATCGCGCCCGGCCGCGAGCGCGCCAAGCGCGCGATCGAGCACTCGCGCGCGCGCCTCCAGACCAAGCGCATCACCTTCCTGCCCGACTCGCAGCTTGAGGTGCCGCTGGCGCGCTTCCTGGCGACCGAGCTCGGGATGACCCCGGTCGAGGTCGGCACGCCCTATCTCCACCGTCGTCACCTCGCCAAGGAGCTGGCGCTGCTGCCCGCGGGCACGCTGATCAGCGAGGGGCAGGACGTCGACAAGCAGCTCGACCGCGTCCGCGCCGAGCGGCCCGATCTCACCGTCTGCGGCCTCGGCCTCGCCAATCCACTGGAGTCGGAGGGGCTGACGACCAAATGGGCGATCGAGCTCGTCTTCTCGCCCATTCACGGCTTCGACCAGGCGGGCGACCTCGCCGAACTCTTCGCGCGTCCGCTCCGGCGGCGCGACGTGCTGAGGGTCTGAGGCCGTGCAGCTGACCATCTGGACCTATGAAGGACCGCCGCATGTCGGGGCGATGCGCGTCGCGACCGCGATGGAGGGCGTCCATTACGTCCTCCACGCGCCGCAGGGCGACACCTACGCCGATCTCCTGTTCACGATGATCGAGCG
>DASVSW010000290.1:0-10010 GCA_036387895.1 Sphingomonas sp. | reverse complement strand
GGTCCAGTGCGTGCGCGGCTTCGGCCATCAGCTGGGCGAGGATCGCGGCGGCGGGCTCCTCCTTGGTCACCATGCCGACCGACTGGCCCGCCATCACGGAGCCATGCTCGACATCGCCGTCGATCACCGCGCGGCGCAGCGCGCCGGCCCAGTAATGCTCGATCTCCAGCTGCGCTTCCGCCATCGCGACCGCCGCCTCGTCGAGGCGTTGCGCGACCTCGCGCTGCTTGGCGGTGAACAGCTCGCCGCCCGCGTTCTTGAGCGCGCGGACGGGGATGACGGGCAGCCTGGGGTCGATCTGCACGCTCGCCACCGCGTCGCGCGCCGACGCGCGGATGAAGGCCTGCTTGAAGCGGGGATGCGCGATCGACTCGGTCGCGCAGACGAAGCGCGTGCCGAGCTGCACGCCGGCCGCGCCCATGTCGAGATAGCCCGCGATCGCCTCGCCGCGCCCGATGCCGCCCGCGACGAAGACGGGGACCTGGTCGGCGATGACGGGCAGCATCTCCTGCGCCAGCACGCTGGTCGAGACGGGGCCGATATGCCCGCCTGCCTCCATCCCCTCGATCACCAGCGCGTCGACGCCCGAGCGGATCAGCTTCTTCGCCAGGCTGAGCGCGGGCGCGAAGCAGATCACCTTGGCGCCCGTCGCCTTGATCGCCTCGAGCGAGCCCTTGGGCGGCAGCCCGCCCGCGAGCACGACATGCGTCACGCCGTGCCGGCCGCACACCGCGATGAGTTCCTGCAGGGCAGGGTGCATGGTGATCAGGTTCACCCCGAACGGCCGATCGGTCAGCGCGGTGGTGGCCGCGATCTCCCGGTCGAGCAGCTCCGGCGACATCGCCCCGCAGGCGAGCACCCCGAACGCCCCCGCGTTCGACAGCGCGGACACGAGGTTGCGCTCCGACACCCAGGACATGGCCCCGCCCATGATCGCGACTTCGGAGCCCAGAAAAGTCGCGCCGCGCGACATCCGGCGGGCGAGGCGCTCGCGGCCGGTCACGGTGGGGGCGGGGCGGACGAGCGTGTCGGTCATGCCTTGGCGCCTAGCGCCGCCCGCCCCGCTCGCCAAGCGGACGCTAGAATTGGGCGGTGAAGCGCCCGTAGAGGAACCGCCCGTTGAAGCCGAAGGGCGAAAAAGTGCTGTAGGGCTGGTAATAGGCGTCCACCGGGTAGTTCCCGCCGACCGACGCCGGGCGCGCGCCGGTCGGGCGGCGCGTCGGGTAGACGTCGAACAGGTTGTTCGCGCCCAGCGCGAAGGTGACGTGCTCCTTGAAGGTGTAGCGGAGCTCCAGGTCGGTGATCCACTTGGGCGCGAGCCGGAGGTCGTCCGGGCCCGCGGCGGTGAGGCTGGTCGGGGCCGAGATGGGCGTCGCGGCGCCCGGCGAGACCACCTCGCCGTAGCGGGTGGTGCGGGCGGTGATCCCGAACGCGCCGACCGAGCCGTCGGCGGACAGCACCAGCTTGTCCTCCGGCTGACCGTCGGTGAAGCGGATGCCCTCGACGCGCCCGAACAGCACGAGGCCGGGGATCTGCGCCAGCGGCCCCAGCGCGTTCAGCCGCTCGTCGATCTTGTTCTGGTTGTAATTGTAGGCGGCGGTGAGCGACCAGTTCCCCAAGCCGCCCAGGCCGAAGCGGTACACCGCGACCGCGTCCAGGCCGCGCGTCGTCGTGTCGAGGCCGTTGATGAAGAACCGCGCGGCGCCCACCGAAGCGAAGCCGCCCGCCAGCAGCACCTGCTGCACCGCGGCGTTGACCGCCGCGGTGCCGCTGCCGACCGCGCCCAGATTCTCGGTCAGCACGATGCGGTCGGTGATCTTGATCTGATAGACGTCGACCGTGACGTTGAGCCCCCGCAACGGGTTAGCGGTCGCGCCGAAGCTGAGGTTGAACGATTTCTCCGCGTCGAGCGGACGGGCGCCGAGCGCCTGCGCCACGGGGCTGTCGACCGACAGCGTGCTGATCTCGACCGGCTCGCCGGCGATGAAGTTCGTCGAGGTGGTGGTGAAGAACTGCTGCTGGAGCGAGGGCGCGCGGAAGCCGTTCGACACCGACCCGCGGACCGCCAGTCCGGGGACGAACTCCCAACGGGCGGCGAGCTTACCGTTCACCGTTTCGCCGAAGTCCGAGAAGCGCTCGAAGCGGCCGGCGGCGGTGACCGTGAACCCTTCGAAGATGTCGGTGTCGAGCTCGAGATAGCCGGCGAAGCTGTCGCGGCTACGGTCGGTCGCGGCGGACGCCGGCAGGCCGGGGAAGCCCTGCGCGCCCACCAGCGCGCCGCGACCTGGGAAGGTGCAGCGGCCGGCGTTGAACAGGCCGCCCGACGCCGAGCAGTCCGCGGCGGTGGTGTTGCGCGCCGACACGAAGAACGGACCGGCGAGGTATGACTGGCCCTCGCCCGGCACGATCTTGAAGTTCTCGTCGCGATACTCGCCGCCGAACGCGAAGGTCAGCGGCTTGGCGAAGCCGACGTCGAACTCGCGCCGGAGGTCGAGGTTGACGGTGGTCTGGCCAAAGCGGAGCCCGCCCGAGTCGAAATCGCGCTGGCTCTGCGGCCCGAACGAGGTGTTGAGGCTGTTGACGGTGCGGTAGTCGAGCTCGTTATGGCCGTAGACGACCGACAGGTCCGCCGAGAAGCCGGCGACGTCGGCGCGCAAGCCGGCCGCCGCCGCGTAGTCGGTGTAGTCGGTGGCGATCGAGGGCAGGAAGCCGTCGGGCCGGAGCGGCACGAAATTGGCGGTGCTGGGCGTCGTCGCCGGCGTGATCGCCGAGAAGTCGCGGTTGTTCGCCGATGACGATTGGCGGAAATTGGCGGCGCTGATCGCGTTCCGCTTCGTGTACGAGCCGAAGGCGTAGAACTCGACGGCGCCGAGCGGCAGGCCGGCGTTGGCGAAGAAGTTGTAGTCCTCGACGCGCGGGTCGCCGAACTCGAAATTCAGGCGGTCGAAGGTCAGCTCGCGCGCGTCGAAAGCGGCGGTGGGCCGGTTGTAGTTGGGCCGGGTGTCAAAGCCCGCCCGGTTGGTGTTGTCGCGGTCGCGGTATTCGCCGGTGAGGTTGAGATAGCCCTCCTCGCCGATCGGCACGCCGATATTGGCCGCGATCGTCCACAGGTCGCCGTCGCGGGCGCGGCGCTCGCCGTCGAAGTTCCCCGCGAGGACGCGGCTGTCGGCAGGATCGAAGAAGGGCTGGCCCGCGGCGTTGGTCTGAAGGCCGGTGAGGTCCCCCACGCCCTCGAGCTGCGTCACGTATTTGCCGTAGCTGACCTGGAGCGTGCCGGTGTTGGTGCCGCGCTTGAGCTGGAAGTTGATCACGCCCGCGATCGCGTCCGAGCCGTATTGCGACGACGCGCCGTCGCGCAGGACCTCGACGCGCTCCAGCGCGAGCGCCGGAATGGTGTTGATGTCGACGGCGGCGGCGCCGCGCCCGACCGAGCCGTTGATGTTGAGCAGCGCGGAGGTGTGCCGGCGCTTGCCGTTGATCAGGATCAGCGTCTGGTCGGGGTTGAGGCCGCGCAGCGTCGCGGGGCGGATCACGTCCGTGCCGTCGTTGATCGAGGGCTGGGGGAAGTTGAACGACGGGATGAGCTGGTTGAGGATCTTGTTGGTCTCGCCGAGACCGGAGGTCTGCAGCGTCTCCGCGGAGATCACGTCGATGGGGACGGGGCTGTCTGCGGCGGTGCGGTTCGCCGCGCGCGTGCCCGTCACGATGATCGTGTCCTGCACCGTCTCGTCGGCGACCCCGTCGCCGGGCGTGGCGCCCGGGACCTGATCGGCGGCCGGCGTCGCGGTCGTCTGCGCCCAGGCGGGAGCGGCGAGCGCGGTGCCCGCGAGCAGCATGGCGGTGAAGGCGTTGCGCATGATCAGGTCCCCCCTGTCGACCAAAGGCGCGAGCCTAGGGGACCGGCACGGATCGGCAACGACCGTGATCGTCTTGTAGCTTTATCGCTCGAGGCTGTGACGTTTCCGCAACAAAGGTGCGTGCGGACGTCTGGCAGCGCTCAGGCGATTTCCGCGTCCAACCCGTACGCCGTGTGCAGCACGCGCACCGCGAGCTCGGTGTAGTCCTCCTCGATCAGCACGCTGACCTTGATCTCGCTGGTCGAGATCGCCTGGATGTTGATGCCGCGCGCGCCCAGCGTTTCGAACATCGTCGACGCGACGCCCGCATGGGAGCGCATGCCGACGCCCACCACGCTGATCTTCGCCACGCGCGTGTCGTGGACCAGGCGGTCGTAGCCGATCGCCTCGCGGGCGTCGCCCAGCGCCTCCAGCGAGCGCGGCAGGTCGGCTTGGGGCACGGTGAAGGTGACGTCGGTCGATCCGGTCGCCCCGTCGGTGCGGTGCGCGATGTTCTGGATGATCATGTCGACGTTGATCCCCGCCCCCGCCAGCGGCGCGAAGATCGCCGCGACCGAGCCCGGCCGGTCGGGGACGGAGGTGAGCGTGATCTTGGCCTCGTTCTTGTCGTGCGCGATCCCTGTGATGACCTGCCGTTCCACCTGTTCGATCTCCTCCTCGCCCACGATCATGGTGCCGGGCAGCGCGTCCGCCGGCGCGGCGTCCTCGCCCGTGAAGGAGGACAGCACCTGGACGCGCACCCCTTCCTTCATCGCGAGGCCCACCGAGCGCGTCTGGAGCACCTTGGCGCCTACGCTCGCCAGCTCCAGCATCTCCTCATAGGTCACCTGGCGCAGCTTGCGCGCGCGGGGCACGATGCGGGGATCGGTGGTGTAGACGCCGTCCACGTCCGTGTAGATGTCGCACCGGTCCGCCCGGACCGCCGCCGCCACCGCGACCGCGCTGGTGTCGGACCCGCCGCGACCCAGCGTCGACACCCCGCCGTCCGCGGTCACGCCCTGGAAACCGGGGATCACCACCACTTGGCCCGCAGCGAACGCCGTCTCCAGCACGTCGAGGTCGACCGCCTCGATGCGCGCGGACCCGTGCGCCGCCGAGGTGCGGATCGGCAGCTGCCAGCCGAGCGCGCTCCGCGCGGGCACGCCCAGCGCCTGGAGCGCGATGGCGAGGAGGCCGCTCGTCACCTGTTCGCCCGACGCCACCACCACGTCGTACTCGCGCGGATCGTAGAGCGAGCTCGCCTCGCGGCAGAAGCCGACCAGCCGGTCGGTCTCGCCCGCCATCGCGGAGACGACCACGGCCACTTGATTGCCAGCGTCGCGTTCGCGCTTCACCCGGGCGGCGACCGAGCGGATGCGCTCGATGCCGGCCATCGACGTGCCGCCGAACTTCATGACGATGCGCGCCACGACGCCCCCTTCCCTTGGCCCTTCCCCTTGGGCTGAGCAGGCGGCCCTGATAGGGGAGCGCGCATGAGCGTTGCAAGCGACACGGTCCGCGCGGACGAGGCGGCGCATTTCGGCGCGATGGCGGGCGACTGGTGGGACCCGGACGGAACGTCGGCGATGCTCCACCGCCTCAATCCGCCGCGCTTGCGCTACATCCGCGACCGGGTGGACGCGCACTGGGGCGGGGACGGACGCTCCTTCGCGCCGCTCGCCGGCCGCACCGCGCTCGACGTCGGCTGCGGGGCGGGCCTCTTGGCGGAACCGCTGGCGCGGCTGGGCGCGGCCGTGACCGGGATCGACGCCGCGCCGGAGCTGGTCGAAGCGGCGCGCGCCCATGCCGCCGCCCAGGGCCTGGCGATCGACTACCGCGCGGGCGGCGTCGACGCCGTCGCCGGAGGGCGCTTCGACCTCGTCTGTTCGCTCGAGGTGGTCGAGCACACCGCCGACCCGGCCGCCTTCGTGCGGGGGCTGGCGGACGCGGTCGCGGACGGCGGCCTCCTGATCATGTCGACCCCCAACCGGACGGCCCTGTCGCGGCTCGCGATGATCACGGTCGCGGAAGGGAGCGGCATGATCCCGCGCGGCACGCACGACTGGACGCGCTTCCTCCGGCCCGAGGAGCTGAGCGGCATGCTGGAGGCGGCGGGACTGCGCGTCGTCGACGTGCAGGGGCTCGCCTTCACGCTGGCCCGCGGGTTCCGGCTGTCGGTCTCGACCGAGCTCGACTATCTCGTGACGGCGGTACGCGCCTGACCGCGCCGCGCCGCGACCAAGCCGCCATAATAGTCCATCAGCTCCGCCGCATGCTCGCGGTCCGAGCGCACCCGCATCGCCGCCGTCACCGCCGCGCGGCGGAGCATGGCGCGGTCGCGGCGGTGCAGGCGCTCGATCGCCGCCTCGCACGCGCTAGGGTTCCGCGGCTCGTAGAGCTCGGCCGACAGCGGGTCGGCGACCTCCGCGCAGCCGCCGCTCGCCGGCACGATGAGCGGGAGGCCCGACGCCAGCGCCTCCGACGCGACCAGGCCGAACGGCTCGCCCTCCGACCCGTGGATCAGCGCGTCGGCCGACGCCAGGATGCGCGCCAGCCGCTCGCGGTCGTAGACGGGGCGGAACAGGCGGATGCGCGGGTTGCCGCCCGCCAGCCGCTCGAGCCGCGGCGTCTGCTTGCCCTGGCCCAGCAGCATCAGGCCCACCGGCAGCCGTTCGGCGGCGCGCGCCACCGCCTCGATGACCACGGGCCAGCGCTTTTCGGCATGGTGGCGACCGAGCCCGAGCAGCAGCAGCCCGTCCTCCGGCAGCCCCAGCTGCGCCAGCATCGCGCGGCGCAGCGCCTCGTCGCGCAAGGTCGGCGAGAAATAGCCGCGCTCGATGCCGAGCGGCATGGCCGCGTCGATCCGCAAGCCCCGCGCGCGCAACCGCTTCTCGAGCGCCGGGCCGTTGGTCACCACCGCGTCGTACAGCTCGAGGAAGCGGCCCATGTAGCGCGTGTACCAGCCGAAGGCGCGCTCGATCCGCTGGTGGCTCGCCACGTCCTCGAACCAGCGCTGGGCGTAGGCGGCCATGTTGTCGTTGTGCATGAAGAAGATCTTCACCGCGCGCTCCGACCGCCACCGCCCCACGAACCAGGCGGGCCGCCAGGGCGAGGAGCACTCCACGACATCGGGATCGAGCCGGTCGAGCGTCGAGGTGATCGCCTCCTCGTCCCAGAACAGCCCGTAATTGTCGTCGAACGGCAGCCGCGGCGATTTGAGGTAGTGGATGGCGCCCCCGCCCGGCCGCTCCTCGATCCGGTCCTCGCGGCCCGGCGCCACGACGATCAGCTCGTGGCCCATCTCGGCGAGCAGGCCCATCTTGCGGTCGAGATACGTCCGCACGCCGCCCCCGGTGGGCGAGTAGAACTCGTTGACGTCGACGATCCTCATGGGACGATCCTCATGGGCGCAGGAACCCGAAGCCGCCCAGCCCCTTCAGATACTGCGCCCTCATCCGCACGACCGTGATCCCCGTCCCCGCATCGACCAGCCCCTGCGCGAGCTTCGGCCGCGCCCGCCCGATCCGGGTGTCGGCGGGGAGCCCCACGCCGTCGACCCAGAAGCTGAACTTGTTCCTGCCGTCCCTGTTGTGCGTGAACAAGAGGGCGTAGCGCCCGGGACCCGGCAGCCGGGCGCACAACCGCACCGGCCCGGCGGACGGGGTGGGCGCGCTGATCCGGTGGAAGAACTTGCCCTCGCGGCGGAGGTCGCGGTCGTCCTTGAGCCAGTCGGCGCGCGTCGCCGGGTAGAGCTCGACCTTGAGCTCGCCGCGCCGGTCCTTCATGCCCTCGACCTCGACGAGCACCGCCGGCCCGCGCCCCTGGGCGCAAGCGGGGTCGCCCAGCACCGCCGCCACCGTCAGCAGCGCGATCACGCCGGCTTGCTCCGTGTCAGGAGGTGATGCGCCCCGAACACCGCGATGAGCGCCACGTGCGTCAGCAGGAAGAGCGCCGCGGTGAAGGCCATGAGGTCGGACAACCGCTCGCCCTGACCGATCAGGACGATGGCGAAATTGGCGAAGAGCAGGTCCTTGTTGGGCACCAGCGGCAATCGGGACACCAGGAGCCGCCCCGCCGCGAGGAACAGCCACATCGCGACCGGCACGTCGGGCATCGCCGCGTCCCAGGCCAGCGCGATCAGCACCGAGCCCGCGACCAGGCGCAGGACGTGGATCCGGAACACCCACCAGAGCGTCGCGCGGTCGAGCGAGAAGACCCGGCGCGAGAAGATCAGGAACGGCACGGAGGTGGCGACGATGACTGCCGCCGACCAGCCGATCGTCTCGACCATCCCGTCGGGCAGCAGCGCGTGGCCGAGCGGGATCGACATCGCCATCATCAGGAGCGTGATCGCGTTGCCGGCGATCGCCGACTGGATGCTGACGTCCTTCACCGCGCCGAACGGGGCGGCGACGTTGCGCGCCCGCCCCCGCGCCCAGGCGTAGAAATAGGCCTCGCCGGAATAGGAGAAGAGCACCTCGTTCGCGATCCGCTTCTTGATCAGCGCGACGAGGCCGGCGAGCGGCAGGCTCCACAGGCGGCGGAAGATGACGTAGTCGCCGATCGGCGGCGAGAAGTAGAGCAGGACGAAGAAGAGGTAGAAGAGCGGGTTCCTGGGCACGGAGCGCGTCAGCCCGTCGAGCCCGTCGCTGAACAGCTCATAGGCGAGCCCCGCCACCATCAGCGCGGTGACGAGCGCGCCCAGGATCGCGGGCCAGCGCTTCTTGGCGGCGCGCAACGGCTCCAGCCCGATCGCCACCGCCGCGTCGGCCGGCGGCGCCGCGGGCGCGGCGTTCGCGCGTTCCAGTCTCTCGCGGTCGAGCTTCAAGTCCATGCGTGTCCAGGTTGGGGCGGCCGCGGGACGCCGTGCGTCTCCGGGCTCGCGTCGGGCCGATGGGGCCATGCCGGGCTTTTGTCGCCCTTGCACGACATTTTGCGCCCTGATCGGCGTCCGCGCAACCGGGCTAGGGTTTCACCGCGTCCGGATGCGCCGCCCGGAAGGCGGGCAGCGCGGCGGCCGCGGCGTCCGCCGCGACCAACTTCGGATAGGGCGCCAGGTCGGCCTCGAACCGGCGGGCGTTGAACATCTGGGGCACCAGGCAGACGTCCGCCACGCCCGGCCGTTCGCCGCCGACGAAGGGGCCGCCCTCCGCCATCGCCTCCAGCGCGTCGAGCCCGGTCGCGACCCAGTGGCGGTACCAGTCGTTCTTCGCGTCCGCGTCCGCGCCGAACTGCGTCTCCAGCCGCTTCAGCACGCGCAGGTTGTTGAGCGGGTGGAGGTCGGCGACGATCACCAGCGCCTGCGCCGTCGCACGCGCGCGCGCCAGCGGGTCGCGCGGCCAGAGCGGCGGCTCGGGATGCGCGTCGTCCAGCCATTGGAGGATGGCCAGGCTCTGCGTCAGCGCCGTCCCGTCCGGCAGCACCAGGCTCGGCACCAGCCCCTGCGCGTTGACCGCGCGGTTGGACTCGCCCCGCTGATCGCCCGCGACGAGGTCGACGGGCACGGCCTCGTAGGCGAGGCCCTTCAGGTTCAGCGCGATGCGGACGCGATAAGCGGCGGACGACCGCCAATAGTCATGCAGCCGGTAGCCCGCTCGTCCCATGGTCCTCCCGCTCCTTCTCGCGCTCGGCGCGGCGCTCCAGCGCGACCTTGATCATCGCGACGAACGAGTCGGCCAGCGCGAGGCCGATCAGCCCGAAGGCCGCGCTCGCCAGGATCTGCGCGCCCAGCGTCAGCGCGGGCGGCATGTCCACCGTCTTCTTCGCGACCAGCGGCGAGAAGACGTAGCCGTCGAGGCCCTGCACGACGACGTAGATCCCGATCGCCCACAGGCCCGTGTCCACGCCCGCGCTGAACCCGACCGCGACCATCAGCACGCCGCTGACGAACGCGCCGATGTTGGGGATGAAGGCGAGCACGCCGGTGATGATGCCCAAGAGCGCCGCCAACGGCACGCCGACGATCGCGAGCAGGATCCAGGTCAGCACGCCCTGCGCCACCATGGCGATCAGCTTGCCGGCCAGCAGCCGGCGGAGCGTGAAGCCCATGCGGTCGAGCGTCAGCGAGAATTCGTGCCGCTCGCCGCGCGGGACCAGCCACTGCATGCCGCGCTCGTAGACGCGCGGCTCCATCGCGAAGAACAGCCCCAGCACCAGGATGAAGAACAGGGTGGT
>DASVSW010000289.1:0-1679 GCA_036387895.1 Sphingomonas sp. | reverse complement strand
CCTATGGCCCGACCGCTTCGAGAGGTTCCGCACGACGGTGATGAGCGCCGCCATGCTGTCGGTCCGCGGGCGGGTGCAGAAGCAGGGCATCGTGATCCACGTCGTCGGCGAGCTGGTGCGCGACGAGACCGCGTTGCTCCGCTCGATCGGCGACATCGACCTGCCCCGGCTGACCAGCCCCAGCGATGGCATGCGCGGCGGAAGCCCGGACCGGGGCGACAAGGATTGGAAGCCGAGCGTCAGGACGGACTACCACCATCGCGACCGGGAGAACGAGGTCCCCGTCAAGTCGCGGGATTTCCGCTGACGCCGTATCGCTGCTGAAAGGCGCGGACGACGCCGTTGGTCCAGCCGAAGCCGTCCTGCGTCGGATACTCCCCGCCCCCGCCGGGCCGCCGCTCCTCCAGGTCGTATTTCTCCAGCAGCTTGCCGGACGACCGGTACTCATGCTCGACGGTGGCGAGGAAACGCGCCGCAATCCCGCGCGCCAGCCGGTCATGGCCCGTCCGGCGCAGGCCGTCGGCGGCGATCCACTGGAGCGGCGCCCAGCCGTTCGGCTTGTCCCATTGCTGCCCGGTGGCGACCGTCGAAGTGCGCAGGCCGCCGGGCGCCAGCAGCTCGCGCTCGATCGTCGCCGCCACGCGGGCGGCGCGGTCGCCGGCGGCCAAGCCTACGAACAGCGGATAAGCGGTCGCCGCGGTCAGTCCCGGGCGGATCGCGCGGCGCTTCGCATCCCAATCGCCGTACCGGCCGCCCTCCTCGTCCCACAGCCAGCGCTCGACCGCGTCGCCGCGCGCGGCGGATCGGGCGTCGAACTCGCGGACGCACGACATATCGCGCAGGCGTGCGCACTCGGCGGCGATGAAGCGCTCCATGCTCCAGAGCAGGCCGTTCAGATCGACGGGCGCGATGTCGGTCGTGTCGATGCTGGCGAGCGTGCGGCCGTCGGCGAACCAGCGCGACGAGAAGTCCCAGCCGCTCTCCGCGCCCGAGCGGAGATGGCGGTAGACCTCGGGCGCCGGACGGCCGCTCGCAGCGGCGGTCTCGACGTCCTCGCGGTAGGATTCGTCGCGCGGGGTGTCGCGGGCGTCGCGATAGCGCTGGAGGATCGCGCTGTCCGGCATGCGGACCGCGCGATCGGGCGTCGTCCAGAAGACGTGCTCCCGCCGGAGCGCCCGGAGGCGGCGGGCGCGATCGGCCGCGTCGGCCGGCGGGACCAGGCCCATCATCAGGTGGAGGAAGGGCGGCTGCGAACGGCTGAGGTAATAGGTGCGCGTGCCGTTCGGGACATGGCCGTAGCGCTCGACGAGCGAGACGAAGTTCTCGATCATCGCGCTTGTGAGATGGGATAAGCCGTCGGCTTCCAGGCCGATCATCGTGAAGTAGCTGTCCCAATAGTACATCTCGCGGAAGCGGCCGCCGGGGACGACGTGAGGACGCGGCAACGCCAGCGCCGACGAGCCGGGCTCGGGCCTCGACGCGGGTCGGGTGAGCACGGGCCAGAGCGCCCTGATGTGGTCGGCGATCGGAGGCCGAGCGGCCCGGAGCGGCGGCGCGGCGGGCGTTTCGGGCAGGTCGAAATTCGCCAGGACGAAGGCGCGGAGCGCCGCGTCGTCGGCCAGGTCCTGACGGACGTAGTCCGCCATGATCGCGGAGGGCGGCCTCTTGGGCGTCGCGTC
>DASVSW010000288.1:0-12955 GCA_036387895.1 Sphingomonas sp. | reverse complement strand
GCGACAGGTAGCCGCGGTCGAACTGCATGCCCTCGACGACGTCCAGCTCGAAATCGAGGCCCTTGGCCTCCTCGACGGTGATGACGCCTTCCTTGCCGACCTTCTCCATCGCCTCGGCGATCTTCTCGCCGACTTCGCGGTCGCCGTTGGCCGAGATGATGCCGACTTGGGCGATCTCCTGCGTGCCGGTCACGTCCTTGGAACGCGATTTCAGGTCGGCGACGACCTTGAGGACCGCGAGGTCGATGCCGCGCTTCAGGTCCATCGGGTTCATGCCGGCCGCGACCGACTTCATGCCTTCACGCACGATCGCCTGGGCGAGCACGGTGGCGGTGGTGGTGCCGTCGCCGGCGATGTCGTTGGTCTTCGAGGCCACCTCGCGCAGCATCTGCGCGCCCATGTTCTCGAACTTGTCCTTGAGCTCGATCTCCTTGGCGACGGTGACGCCGTCCTTGGTGATGCGCGGCGCGCCGAAGCTCTTGTCGATCACGACGTTGCGGCCCTTGGGCCCCAGCGTGACCTTGACGGCGTCGGCGAGGATGTCGACGCCGCGCAGGATGCGCTCACGAGCGTCGCGCGAGAACTTAACGTCCTTGGCTGCCATGTCTTTGTTCCTCTAAATCTCGGTTGATCGGTTGAGCGCGGTTCAGGCCGCGGCGCGAAGGCCGGCGGAACCCTCGATGATGCCGAGGATGTCCGACTCCTTCATGATCAGCAGGTCCTCGCCGTCGACGCGGACCTCGGTGCCCGACCACTTGCCGAACAGGATGCGGTCGCCGGTCTTCACCTCGAGCGGCTGGATCTCGCCCTGCTCGTTGCGCGCGCCGGTGCCGGCGGCGACGACCTCGCCCTCCTGCGGCTTCTCCTTGGCGGTGTCGGGGATGATGATCCCGCCCGCGGTCTTCTCCTCCGCCTCCACGCGGCGGACGAGGACTCGATCGTGCAACGGACGAAAGTTCATGTCTCGTTCCCTTTGAATGTGACAGTTTTTGGCACTCTCCCTGGGGGAGTGCCAGCGGGGCGGATTTGCGCCCGCGGCGTTCGCGATTCAAGGGGGGCCGATGACTTTTTCTGAACGGATCGTCAGACGGCGGGCACGAGCCCCAGCCGCTCGCGCGCCGACCAGCGCCAGAGGAGGAGGCCGTACACGGTCGCCACGCCGACCGCGAGCCCGATCCAGATGCCGACCCCGCCCCATCCGATCCGGAACCCGAACAGCGCCGCCGCGCCGAAGCCCGCGACCCAATATCCGAACAGCGCGACCAGCATCGGCACGCGCGTGTCCTGCAACCCGCGCAGCACGCCTGCGGCGACGACCTGGCCCCCGTCGAACAGCTGGAACAGCGCGGCCACGAACAGCAGGTCCACCGCGAGCGACAGGAGCCGGGCGTTCGCCGCCGTCTCGCCGGTGAGGTAGACGCCGACGAACGGCCCCGGGAACGCCCAGAGCAGCGCGGCGGTCAGCGTCATGAACGCGGTGGTCAGCCCCAACGCCGCCCAGCCTGAGCGCCTGATCCAGACGCGGTCGGCGGCGCCATAGGCCATCCCGACGCGGATGGTCGCGGCCTGGCTGATCCCGAAGGGCACCTGGAAGGCGACGGCCGCGATCTGGAGCGCGACCGCGTGCGCGGCGACCTCCGTCACGCCGATCAGCCCCATCAGGAACCCCGCCCCGCCGAACAGCGCGCCCTCGAAGGTGAGGGTGAAGGCGATGGGCAGCCCCAGCTTCACGATCTCGACGAGGCGCGACCACTCCGGCCGCCACCAGCGCCCGAACAGCCGATAGCGGCGGATCTTCGGGTCGAGCAGCAGGATCGCGGCGTAGGCGAGCATCATCGCCACCGTGGTGACGACGCTGGCGAGCGCCGAGCCCTCCAGCCCCAGCCGGGGCAGCCCCAGATTGCCGAACACGAGCGCCCAGTTGGCGGCGACCGCGACGACCAGCGCCAGCACGTTCACCGCCATGGCGTAGGCCGGTCGACCGAGCGCCGCGGCGGCGTTGCGCATCACGGAAGCCGCGATGGCGGGGATCATCGCCCAGAGCAGGATGTCGAGGAACGCGTCCGCCCGGACCGCGACGCGCGGGTCCTGCCCCGCCGCGCGGAGCAGCGCTTCGCCGTTCGCCATCAGCAGCATGAACGGCAACGACGCGATCACCGCCAGCCACAGCGCCATGCGGAAGGACCGGCGCACCTCGCGGACCGCGTGCTTGCGCGCGCCGAGCTCGGCGGCGATGATCGGGGCGGCGGCGCCGGTCATGCCCACCAGCGCCCACATCAGGATGCTGTAGAGGTAGACGCCCAGGGTCGCGGCGGCGAGCTCCACCTCGCCCAGCCGCGCCACGAAAACGACGTCCACGGCGTAGACCGCCATCTGAAGCAGGTTGGCGGCGGCGAGCGGCGAGGCGAGCCGCACGAGCGCCCCCATCTCCGCCCGCATGCTTGCGGGCGCGGCGCCGTTCGCGGGGATCGGGATGACGGGCGCGGACATGGGCGCGCCGCCCTAGCCGCCCCGCGCCGGGCTGGATAGCCGCGCGCGTCGGCGTACCACCGGGAGAAGCGTATTGTTTTGGTAGGACACTCGGCCTAGTTTGTCCGGAAACGGGCGCCTCGGCCCGGCGGAGAAGATCACGTGAGACTGGTTCGCGGCGCTTGGAAGCTGCTGGTGGGCATCAAGGACGGGCTGGTCCTGCTCGCCATGCTGCTGTTCTTCGGCCTGCTGTTCGCCGCGCTGACCGCGCGGCCGGGCGGCGGGACGGTCCGGGAGGGCGCGCTGCTGCTCGATCTCGACGGCCCGATCGTGGAACAGCCGGAGGAGCAGGCCGCGTTCGCGGCGCTCTCCGGCCAGCCCAGCGCGCGCCAGTACCGGATGCGCGACGTGGTTCGCGCGCTCGACGGCGCCCGCACCGACAGCCGCATCAAGGCGGTGGTGCTCGACCTCGACTCGTTCGGCGGCGGCTACCCCGCCACCCTGTCGGAGGTGACGGACGCGCTGCTCCGCGTGCGCGCCTCGGGCAAGCCGGTGCTGGCCTACGCCACCGGCTACTCCGACTCGAGCTACCGCCTCGCCGCCGCGGCGAGCGAGGTCTGGGTCGACCCGCTGGGCGGTGCGCTGTTCACCGGTCCGGGCGGATCCCAGCCCTATTTCAAGGGCCTGCTCGACCGGCTGGGCGTGACCGCCCATGTCTACCGCGTCGGCCGCTTCAAGGCTGCCGTCGAGCCCTTCATCCGCTCCGACCAGAGCCCCGAGTCGCGCCAGGCCAACGAGGCGCTCTACGGATCGCTGTTCGCGCAGTGGCGCGACACGGTGCGCCGCGCCCGGCCCCGGGCGCAGGTCGACCGCTTCCTCCAGCAGCCCGACCAGGTCGTCGTCGCCGCCAACGGCAACATCGCCGAGGCGAACCGCCGGGCCGGCATCGTCGACAAGCTGGGCGACCGCCTCGCCTTCGAGAAGCGCGTCGGCGAGGTCGCCGGAACCGACAAGTCCAAGCCCGCCGGCAACTTCCGCCGCACGACCTTCGACCAGTGGGTCGCGGCCAACCCGCTGCCGACCGCGGGCGACGCGATCGGTGTGGTGACGGTCGCGGGCAACATCGTCGGCGGCAAGGCCGGGCCGGGCACGGCGGCCGGCGACACGATCAGCAAGGCGGTGCTCGACGGGCTCGCCAAGAAGAACCTGAAGGCGCTGGTGGTGCGCATCGACTCGCCGGGCGGCTCCGCGCTGGCGAGCGAGCAGATCCGCCAGGCGATCCTGGAGGGCAAGCGCCGCGGCCTGCCGGTGGTCGTGTCGATGGGCGGCCTCGCGGCGTCGGGCGGTTATTGGATCGCGACGGCAGGCGACACGATCTTCGCCGAGCCGAACACCATCACCGGCTCGATCGGCATCTTCGGCGTGATCCCGACCTTCGAGCGGACGCTGGCCAAGATCGGGGTCACCGCCGACGGCGTCCGGACCACGCCCTTGTCCGGCCAGCCCGACATCCTGGCGGGCACCAGCCCGGCGGTCGACGCCGTGCTGCAATCCTCGATCGAGAACGGCTACCGCCAGTTCATCGCCCGCGTGGCGCAGGCGCGCAAGCTGACCCCGCAGCGCGTCGACGAGATCGGCCAGGGCCGCGTCTGGGACGGCGGCACCGCGCGCCAGATCGGGCTCGTCGATCGCTTCGGCGGGCTGGAGGACGCGATCGTGGAAGCCGCGCGCCGCGCCAAGCTCGACCCCAAGGAGGTTCACGCCGTATACCTCGAGAAGGAGCCGAGCTGGGGCGCCCAGCTGATCCGCTCGCTCGGCGCCGAGCAGGAGGAGGCGGAGACGCCCACGGGCGACGCCTTCACCCGCATCGCCGCCGAGCGGCGTGGCCTCCTCGCCCGCGCGCTGTCGGACGCGCGGCTGCTGGTGGGCGGCGGCGGCATCCAGGCGCGCTGCCTTGAATGCACGGGCTTCGGCCCCGTCACGGGATCGGCGGCAGACGTGAAGCTGCTCGACCTCGTGCTGGCGAAGCTCGGTTGGTGATCCGGCTCCGCCGGTCGGGCTGGTGACGACCGTCCGGCCCGCGCGGCCGGACGACGCGGGCGCGATCGCGGCGATCTACGCGCCATACGTGGCGGACGGCGTCGTCTCGTTCGAGACGGAGCCGCCCGACGCCGCGGCGATGGCCGGGCGGATGGCGGCGGGCGGCGGCCTCCATCCCTGGCTCGTCGCCGAGGAAGCGGGCGCGGTCCTGGGCTACGCCTACGCCTCGCCCTTCCGCGAACGCGTCGCCTATCGCTGGGCGGTGGAGACGACCGTCTACGTCGCGGGCGACGCGCATCGCCGCGGGGTCGGCCGCTCCCTGTACGAAGCGCTCCTCGAGCTGCTGACACGGCAGGGCTTCACCCAGGCGGTGGGCGTGATCGCGCTGCCCAACGACGCGTCGGTGCGCCTCCACGAGCGGCTGGGCTACGTCCTCATCGGCGTGAACGCCGCGGTGGGATGGAAGCAAGGCCGCTGGATCGACGTCGGCGTCTGGCAACGGCGGCTGGCGACGCCCGCCGACCCGCCTCTTCCGCCTCGCGCCTTGCGCTAGCGCCGGCCGCGATAGGCCGGCAACGCCAGCCGCCACCGCATCGCCGCCGCCCGGAGCGCGAAGCCCGCCGCCGCCGCCAGCCCGGCCGCGAGCGCCGGGGGCGTGCCGACCGCGACCAGCGCGACATGCGACGCCGAGGCGAGCGCGGCGGCGGTGACGTAGAGCTCGGGCCGCATCAGGATCGACGGCTCGCCCGCCAGCACGTCGCGGATGATGCCGCCGACGCACGCCGTGACGACGCCCATCAGCGCCGCGGGCACGGGCGGCACGCCGACGCTCAAGGCCTTGGCGGCGCCGAACACGGCGTAGGCCGCGAGCCCCACCGCGTCGAACCAGTCGAGCGCGCGGCCCCGCCACCAGCGCTCGGGCGTCACCCAGATCAGCACGGCCACGCTCAGGCAGATCGCCGCCGCCCGCCCGTCGCGCACCCAGAAGACCGGCGCGTCGATCAGGAGGTCGCGCGCCGTGCCCCCGCCCACCCCCGTCGCCAGCGCGAAGAAGCACCCGGTGACGATCGTCTGCCCCCGCCGCGCCGCCGCCAGCGCGCCCGACGCCGCGAACACCGCCAACCCCGCCGCGTCGAGCCACGGCAGTGCGGCGGGCAGCACGGAAACGGGCAGCGCGGCGGTCGGGGCGAGCATGCGCCCGGCCTAGCGCGGGCCGGGCCGGACGCAATGCCGATCGGCGACCGGTCGCGGGCGCGAAGTCTGGTCGCCTTCCTTGGAGCAAAGGTGGCATATCCGCTCGGAGCCGACCGGACCCGACCTCGCCGGGAGCGTGAACGATCGGGTTGCTTGTTGCGCCGCGCTTCCGCCGTCCCCGCATCCGTACGTTGATCGCCATCATGTCGGACGCGACTTCCCGCATCGGTCCGGACGCGAAAAGGGGGCCGGCATCGCTGCCGACCCCCGGTCGCCGCCGCGCCTGGTCGACCCGGGCCACCATGGGGGGCGCGCTCGGGCCGGTCGGCGGACGGCAGGGCGTCGGGATCGGGACTGGGCGGTCCCTCTCCCCCCGGCTCTCGGCCGCCTGGCCCCTGCCCTTTCCGACCGCTGTGGGGGCGAGCCGGGCAGGCCTGGGCTTCGGCGGCCGCCGGTGAAGGATCGGCTCGCGCTCCGGTCTCCCGTCGCCGCGCCAGCCCTTCGACACAGTCAAGCTGACACGGCCGGCGGAGTCGTTCCAAGCGCTTGCGGCCTGTTGATAACGTGGATCGCGGGGACGGATCGGAGCGGGCCGCGGAGCGCCGCCGGACGTTGTCTCCCGTTCATGCAACCGCGGTCATCAGCGGGACGTTCCGCCCCCGATCGGTTTCGAAAAGGAGTATCCCGATGCGTAAACTCATGCTGGCGCTAGGCTGCACCGCCATGGTCGCCCCCGCGATGATGGTGCCGGACGTCGCCGACGCGCAGCGTCGCTACAAGTATCGGGAGTGGCGCGACGACCGCGGCCGCGTCCGCTGCCGCAAGCCCGACGGGACCACCGGCCTGGTCGTCGGCGGCGTCGCGGGCGCGCTGGTCGGCCGCACGGTTGACACGGGCGGCGACCGGACGCTCGGCACGCTGGGCGGCGCCGCCGTCGGCGCGCTGGCGGGCCGCGCGATCGAGCGGAGCGGCAAGCGCAGCTGCCGCTGAGCCGTTCCGGCTGTTAAGGGAGGGGCGTCGCGGCCGGGCCGCGGCGCCCTTTCATGTTTCCGGAGGATCCCGACATGCCGACCCGCACCGCCACCGCGCGCTACCAAGGCCTGGGCAAAGAGGGACGCGGCTTCGTCTCGACCCAGTCGGGCGTGCTCGCCGACCAGCGCTACGGCTTCGGCACGCGCTTCGAGAACGAGCCGGGCACCAACCCCGAAGAGCTGCTCGCCGCCGCCCACGTCAGCTGCTTCACCATGGCGCTGGCCTTCCAGCTCGCGGGCGCAGGGCGCAGCGCGGGCGACCTCGACACCTCCTGCCGCATCACGCTCGAGAAGGACGGCGATGGCTTCACCATCACCAAGTCCGAACTGACGCTTCGCGCGGCAGTCGACGGCGTGTCCGCTGAAGAGTTCGACCGTCTCGCGCAAGCCGCGAAGCAGAACTGCCCCCTGTCCAAGGTCATCAAGGCGGAGATCACGCTGGACGCGGCGCTCGCCTGATCCTGTGCGCGGCATGAACGGGACGTAGTTTCCGGTTCACGCAACCTGCGCGGCGCGGGAGGAGTTATGTTCCCGTCTAGTGACGAAGGAACGTATCATGCGTAACACCATCCTCTCCGCCGCGCTCGTCGCGTCGAGCGCCCTCGCCGTGGCGGCTCCCGCCTCGGCGCAGACCGGGCAGCAGCAGTACAACCGCGAGGTCCGCCAGGCGGAGCGCGAGTATCAGCGCGACCTGCGCCAGGCCGACGACCAGCGCGACGTGCGCCAGGCGCGGCGCGAGTATCGCCGCGACGTCCGCGACGCCCGGCGCGATTACCGCCAGTTCAACCGCTACGATTACAACCGTTTCGAGCCCGGGCAGCGCGGCTACTACGCCGACCAGTATTATCGCGACGGCAACTATCGCCCCCGCTACCTGACGCGGAACGACCGGCTCTACCGCGGCGGCGACGGGCGCTATTACTGTCGCCGGACCGACGGCACGACCGGCCTGATCGTCGGCGGTCTGGCGGGCGGCGTCCTCGGCAACCTGATCGCGCCGGGCGGGTCGAACCTGATCGGCACGCTGCTCGGCGCCGGCGGCGGCGCGCTGCTCGGCCGGTCGGTCGACCGCCGCCAGGTGGTCTGCCGCTAAGCCGACCCTTAAAGGTTCGTCACGGGAAGGGCTCGGTGGAGGCAAGGGCACCCCGCAAAATAGTACTTTGCGGGGACCCCACCACCGGGCCCTTTTCGCGTCAAACGATGCCGCCGCCCAGCATAAGCCGGAGCGCCAGGATCACGACCAGGACCAGGTTGAGGTTGCGTCCCGTGTTGCTCGACGACAGCGCGCCGACCACGACGCCGACGATCCCGATCGGGATGACCAGCCAGTTCAGCCAGCCGAGCAGCGGCACGAACGCCACCAGCCCGGCGACGAGCGTCACCAAGCCGATCAGGACGGAGACGATGTTGAGCATGGACCGGGGTATCGCGCGGCTCCCGCGCGGGCGCAAGCCGGTGCTCAACCGCATGTTAACCGCGCGGCGTGCAGGAAAGGGCTCCCTATCGAAGGAAGCTCGGCCGCCATGCGCCTGCCCGTCATCGTCGCGCTCGTGCTGGCGCTCCCCGCGTGCGAGGGCGGCCGCGAGGACCAGGCCGACGCGCTGAACCAGCTCGACCGCGAGCTCGCGAACGTCGACTCCGCCGATCCCGCGCGCGACCCCGCGCTGAAGGCGGCGCTGCAGGACCAGATCATGGTCGACCCCAACCTCCAGCAGCAGAGCAACGCCAACGCCATCCGCCCGCCCAACCGGCCGGACGCGGGCGCCGTCGCGTCCGCCGACATCGCCGCCCGCCCCGAGGCCGCCCCGCCCGCCGGGCTGAAGTCCGCGCCGCCGCCCAAGGCCGATTGCCCCGAATGCCGCGCGCGGAACGGCGCGCTGACGCTGGGGGCGCTCGCGGAACGCCAGCGCGACGGGCGCACCGCGCTCTGCGCGCCCAAGGTCGCCTATTCCGCCGCCTGGGCGAACCGCCTCCCCGCCGCCGCGCCGCTCTACCCCGACGCGCGCGTCGTCGAGGCGGCTGGGACCGACGAGGCGGGCTGCGCGCTGCGCGTCGTCACCTTCAGGAGCTCCGCGCCGCTCCAGCGCGTCGCCGACTGGTACCACACGCGGGGAACCGAGGCCGGCTATTCGTCGGAGCACCGCGCCGACGGGCGCCAGCACGTCATCGGCGGCGTCCGCGGTCGGGGCGCGTTCCTCGCCTATCTCCGCCCGCGCCCCGACGGCGGGACCGAGGTCGACCTGATCGCCAACGAGGGCTAGCGCCCGCGCGGCCCGTACGGGAACGAACGAGGTCGCGCTTTCCCGCCGCACGCGCTAACGCGCGTCCATGCAGTTGTTCATCGTCATGGCCGGCGGCGCGATCGGCGCCGGCGCGCGATTCCTCGTCGGGCGCGCCTTGGCGTCGGCCGCCTTCCCTTACGCCACCCTGGCCGTGAACGTCGCGGGCGGCCTGCTAATGGGCCTGCTCGCCGGCGCGGTCGCGCGCGGCACGGCCGGCGAAGAGTTGCGCCTGTTCCTCGGCGTGGGCGTGCTGGGCGGTTTCACGACCTTCTCCGCCTTCTCGCTCGACGCGGTGGCGCTGTTCGAGCGCGGGGCCATGACCGCCGCCCTCCTCTACGTCCTCCTCTCGGTGGCGGGGTCGATCGCCGCATTGGCCGCCGGGCTCCAGCTGGCGAGGGCCGCCTCGTGAGCGAGGTCCGCCAGTTCACCGTCGGCGTCGACGACGACGGCATCCGCGTCGACCGCTGGTTCAAGCGCCACCTGCCCGACACCAGCTTCACCGTCGTCGCCAAATGGGCGCGCACCGGCCAGCTCCGCCTCGACGGCGCGCGCGTCGGCCCCGGCGACCGCGTCGCGGCGGGCCAGGTGCTGCGCGTGCCCCCGGACGAGCCCGTCCGCGCCGACGCGCCCGCCCGGCGCGAGCGCCCGCCCCTATCGGACGACGAGGCCGCTTTCGCGCGCGAGATGGTGATCCACCGCGACGCCCAGGCGCTGGTGCTCAACAAGCCGCCGGGCCTGGCGACCCAGGGCGGGACCAAGACCACCGAGCATGTCGACGGCCTCTTGGAGGCGTTCCGCGAGGGCGACAGCCGCCCCAAGCTCGTCCACCGGCTCGACAAGGACACCAGCGGCGCGCTGCTCGTCGCGCGCACCTCGCGCGCGGCGGCCTTCTTCGCCAAGACCTTCTCGTCGCGCACCGCGCGCAAGACCTATTGGGCGCTGGTCGTCGGCGTCCCCTCGATCGACGACGGCACCGTCGACCTCCCCATCGCCAAGCAGCCGGGCACGGGCGGCGAGAAGATGCACGTCGACGAGAGCGGCGAAGGCTCGCCCGCCCGCTCGCGCTACCGCGTCATCGAGCGCGCGGGCAACCGCTGCTGCTGGGTCGAGCTCCAGCCCTTCACCGGCCGCACCCACCAGCTCCGCGTCCACATGGCGGCGATCGGCCACCCCATCGTCGGCGACGGCAAATACGGCGGCCCGGCGGCGTTCCTGACGGGCGGGATCAGCCGCAAGATGCACCTCCACTCGCGCCGCATCCGCGTCGACCACCCCGATGGCGGCCAGATCGACGTGACCGCCGAGCTGCCGCAGCATTTCTCCGAAAGCCTCCACGCGTTGGGCTTCGAGGAGATGACAGGCAACTTCCTCCCCGACGACACCGACAAGGGCCCGCCGCCCAAGGCCGTCCTGAAGCAGCGCGCGAAGGCGCACGCGAAGACGGTGCGCAAGGCGCGCCGCGGGGAGCGGCGCGGGCGGGGTTCCTGACCTGCTCCCCTCCCTTTCCAGGGAGGGGGGAAGAAACTATGGCCGGACCATGCCCGCCGTCCGCCTCGCCATCTTCGACTGCGACGGGACGCTCGTCGACAGCCAGGCGAACATCTGCCGGGCGATGGAGCGGGCGTTCGGGCTCCACGCGCTCGAGCCGCCGCCGCGCGCCGCCATCCGGCGGATCGTGGGGTTGAGCCTCGTCGAGGCGGTGCGCGCGCTGATCCCGCGCGCCGACCCCGATCTGCACCACCGGCTGGCCGGCGACTACAAGCTCGCCTTCCAGACGTTGCGCGCGGAGGACCGGCTCGATCCCGAGCCGCTGTTCGACGGGGTGGCCGCGACGCTCGACGCCTTGCGCGACGCCGGCTGGACCCTGGGCGTCGCGACGGGGAAGTCCGACCGCGGGCTCCGGCTGATCCTCGAGCATCACGCCATCGCCGACCGCTTCGTCACGCTCCAGACCGCCGACCGCCACCCGTCCAAGCCCGATCCGTCGATGGCGCTGGCCGCGATGGAGGAGGCCGGCGCGGAGGCCGCGGCGAGCGTCGTGATCGGCGACACCGCCTTCGACATGGCGATGGCCCGCGCCGCGGGCGCGCGCGCGGTCGGCGTCGCCTGGGGTTATCACGACTTGCCTGAGCTGATGAACGCGGGCGCGGAGGTCGTGGCTATGGACGCGACCGAGCTGCCGAGGCTGCTGGAGGGAGCATGAACGACCCGGACGCACTGGCGCGGCGGCGCTATTATTCGATGATGAGCGTCGAGCTGTTGGGCGTCGCCGGCGCGGTGTTCGGCCTCGTGCTGGTCGGCCGGTCGGAGGCGATGGAGCCCCGGCTGCTCGGCGCCGCGATCATCCTGTCGGCGCTCGCCGTCATCGCCACCGTTCCCCGCGCCATGGCGCGCCGCTGGCGCACCCCGCCCGAATGAAGCGCTTCTGGAAGGAGGTCGCGGTCGGCGAGGACGGCGTCGTCGCGCTCGACGGCCGGCCCGTCCGCACGCCCGGCCGCGTGCCCCTGGCGCTCCCCGCCCCCGCCCTCGCGCAGGCCGTGGCGGACGAATGGCGCGCCGTCGGCGAGACGGTCGACCCCCGCGCCATGCCGCTCACCGGCCTGTCGAACGCCGTCATCGACCGCGTCGCGCCGGACCCCTCCGCCTTCGCCGCGGGGCTGGCGCGCTACGGCGAGAGCGACCTCCTCTGCTACCGCGCCGACGCCCCCGCCGAGCTCGTCGCGCGCCAGGCGGCGGCCTGGGACCCGATGCTCGACTGGGCGCGGACGCGCTACGACGTGCATTTCGAGCTCGCGACCGGCGTCATGCACCGCGCCCAGCCCGCGGCGACCGTCGCCCGGCTCGGCGACGCGGTGACGGCGCTCGACGCATGGCGGCTGGCGGCGCTGTCGCCCGTCGTGACGATCACCGGCTCGCTCGTCCTGGCGCTCGCGCTGATCGAAGGCGCGGCCGACGCGGACGCGGTCTGGACCGCCGCCACCGTCGACGAAGCATGGCAGGCGGAGCGCTGGGGCGAAGACGCGCTGGCGTCGCAGGCGCTGGCCGCGCGCCGCGCCGAGTTCGACGCGGCCGTGCGTTTCCTGTCGCTGCTGCCGGCCGCCTGACCGGCCGCGTCAGGCGGCGGTGGTCAGCTTGCGGATGAAGCCGATCAATCCCGTCTGACGCGACCGCTTCAGCCGCTCGGCCGCGAGGATGGTGCGGACGTGCTCGAAGCAGCGCTCCACGTCGTCGTTGACGAGGACGTAATCGTAGCCATCCCAATGGCTCACCTCGGTCGCGGCGCGGCTCATGCGGCCGTCGATCACCTCCATCGAGTCGGTGGCGCGGCGGAGCAGCCGGTCGCGCAGCTCCTCCATCGACGGCGGCAGGATGAACACGCGCACCACGTCGCCGCCCGCGATCTGGTGGAGCTGCTGCGCGCCCTGCCAGTCGATGTCGAACAGCACGTCGCGACCCGACGCCAGCATCTCGTCGACCGGCGCCCGCGGCGTGCCGTAGCGGTGGCCGAAGACGTGCGCCCATTCGAGGAACTCGTGCGCGGCCACCATCTCGCGGAACCGCTCCAGCGAGACGAAGTGGTAATCGCGCCCGTCCGCCTCGCCCGGTCGGATCGGCCGGGTGGTCGCCGACACCGACAGCCCCAGTTCGGGCTCGGCGGCGAGCAGCTTCCTCGCGATGGTCGACTTGCCCGCGCCCGACGGGCTGGAGAGCACGAACAGGACGCCCCGGCGCTTCAGGCCGTGCGGGTCATTTGAGGTGCGGGCCATGCGCGCCCTTGGGCCCGAGAGGCGCCGGGCGTCAAGCCGGCGCGGGGTTAGGGCAACACGGTTTACCCTTGCCTAGTCGCGTCCACGTCGCCACATGCCGGGCCTCATGCCGTTTCCCGAACTCGCCCCCCCGCTCGCCGCGGCGCTCGCCGCGCGTGGTTACGCCGAACCC
>DASVSW010000287.1:0-2342 GCA_036387895.1 Sphingomonas sp. | reverse complement strand
GATCAAGCTCGGCGCCTGCCACTATCTCGCCAAGCCGTCCAACACCGACGACATCGAGGCCGCGTTCAACCGCGCCGAGGGCGACGCCGCCGCCCCCATCGGCGCGCGGCCGACATCGATCAAGACGCTGGAATGGGAGCGGATCAACGAGACGCTGGCGGAGACCGGCTTCAACATCTCGGAGACCGCGCGGCGCCTAGGGATGCACCGCCGGACGCTGGCGCGGAAACTGGGGAAGCGTCAGGTCAGTTGACGGCCGCCGCTTCCGCCTTCAGCCGCTCCTCTTCGACCAGCTCCTTCTTGGACAGCTTGCCGACCAGCGTCTTCGGCAGCGTGTCGCGCAGCTCGATCTCGCGCGGCAGCTCGATCTTGCTGATCCGCTCGGCGAGAAAGGCGCGCAAGGTCGCCGGCGTCGCGGTGGCGGGATCGCGCAGGACGACGAAGGCTTTCGGCGCCTGGCCGCGATAGGGGTCGGGCACGCCGATCACCACGGCTTCCGCGACCTCCGGATGCTCGTATAGCGCCTCCTCCAGCACGCGCGGGTAGACGTTGTAGCCGCCGCACAGGATCACGTCCTTCAGCCGGTCGACGAGGAAGAGGTAGCCGTCCTCGTCCAGCCGACCGAGATCGCCCGTCCGCAGCATGCCGTCGGCGAGCACGCCCGCCGTCTCGTCCGGCTTGTTCCAATAGCCCCGCATGATCTGCGGCCCCGCGGCGCACACCTCGCCCACTTCGCCGATCCGGAGCAGGGCGTGCGGCGCCTCGGGATCGCGGATCTCGATCGTCGTACCCGGGAACGGGATCCCCGCCGATCCGTCGCGGTTGCCGCTCTCGACGGGGTTGCAGGTCAGGATCGGCGACGCTTCCGACAGGCCGTAGCCCTCGACCACCGTCGCGCCCGTCGCCCGCTCGAAGGCGGCGCGGACCTCGGCGGGGAGCGGCGCGCCGCCGGAGATGCAGGCGCGAAGATAGGACAGGTCGAGCGCGCGCTTCTCCGCCGTGCCCGCCAGGGCGTGGAGCAGCGTCGGGACGGCGGGCAGGTAAGTGGGCCGCGTCCGCTCCAGCGTCGCCAGCAGCTGTTCGAGCTCGAAGCGGGGCAGCAGAACCATCTGCGACCCCGTCCGCAGCGCCGAGTTGAGGACGGTCGTCAGCGCGAAGACGTGGAACAGCGGCAGCACGCCCATGATCCGCTCCGACCCCGCCGGCTCGCCAAGATGCGCGACCATAGCGTCGGCGTTGGCGACCAGCCCCGCGTGCGTCAGCATCGCCGCCTTGGGCAGGCCCGTCGTGCCGCCCGTGTACTGCAGCACCGCGACGTCGTCGGGCGAGACGCGCACCGGCTCGGGCGCGGCGCCGCTCGCGATCAGCCGCGCGAACTCGACGTGCCGGGCGTCTCGCGGCGCTCGGAAGATCTCCTTGCGGCGGAACAGGCGGTAGAGGAGCGCCTTGGAACGCGGCAGCGCGTCGGCCAGCCGGCAGGTGACGACGTGCCGGACCCCCAGCCGCTCCGCGACCCGCGACACGCGGCCATGGACGTCGGCCACGTCGATCGTGGCTATGACCTCCGCGCCCGAATCGGCCAGCAGATGCTCCAGCTCGCGCTCGACGTAGAGCGGGTTGACGTTCACGACCACGCCGCCGAGGCGCAACGTCGCGAGGTACAGGACCGGGTAGAAGGGCGTGTTGGGCAGGCAGAGCGCGACGCGCGTCCCCTGCCCCACGCCGAGCCCGCGCAACCCCGCCGCCGCCCGTTCGACCAGCCCGGCCAGCTCGCGCCAGCGGGTGACCCGGCCGAGGAAGTCGATCGCCGGGTCGCCCCCGTGCCGCTCCACCGTCCGGTCGAACATGTCGGTGATGAGGCGCGGCGCGGAGGCGAGCGGAGTTCCGTGCGCCCTGGCGGGTCGGGTCGGGTCGGGTGTCATCGCGGTCGGCATAGAGCGCATGGCGGGTTCCCGTACAGGGTGCGCCGGGGCCGCTCCCGCTTTCGGACGGATCCGGCGCGGTCTGGTCCGCAACGGCTCCGCGCCCGTCGTCTCGGGAAAAAGGCGGGGATCGCGCCTCGGGGCGGAGCCGTTCCGGTGGAGCGACGGATACGCGGCGCGCGACGCGGCGGCCAATCCGAAGCCTTGCGTCCCGCCTATAGCTTATGCCTATACTGTTCGACGACCAAGCTGCGGCAGCTGGAGTATCTCGTGACGCTGGCCGACGCCGGCTCGTTCGTCCAGGCGGCGCGGCTCACCAACGTCTCGCAGCCGAGCCTGAGCCAGCAGATCAGGGCGTTGGAGGAGCGGCTGGGCGTGAAGCTCGTCGACCGCGGCGCGTCGGGCGCGATCCTCACGCCT
>DASVSW010000286.1:0-5915 GCA_036387895.1 Sphingomonas sp. | reverse complement strand
GGCCGGCGCGGCGAGCCGTGCGATCGCGTCGGGAAGCGCCTGGTGGCAGACGCCCGCCGACGCGATCCACACGCCCGCCAGCGCGGGGCCGCGCCATGCGCCCCGCCTGCGCGCCGCGAGGATCAGGCCGGCGAGCACCGGCGCGGCGAGCGGGGCGCCGAGGTACACGCCCCGCGACTGGACCAGCGCCACCAGCGCGGACATGGCGAGCGCCGCCGCCGCCGGCAGCGTGATCGGCCGGCGGGCGGGTCGGCGCGCGACCATCCACGCCGCGGCGGCGCAGGCGACGAGCAGCAGCCCGCCCAGGCCCATCGCGCGCTGGATCGGCCTGTGGTCGAGGAGGCCGCGCACCTCGTCGACCCGCGACAGGAACTCGGCCCGGATCAGGGGATGCGCCACGCCGTACGGACCGTCGAGGCAGGCGGGATAGAGGAGGAGCGTCGCGCCCAGCGCGGCCGCGCCCAGCGCCGCCCCACACGCCAGCCTCGCGCGGGGTCCCGGCAGCCCGGTGGTCGCGAGCGCGAGCAGGCCGAGCGCCGCCGCGCCGAGCAGGGTGCCGGTCGTCGACGCCGGGGTGAAGGCGTCGCAATAAGCCGCCGACCAGAGCGTGGGACGCATGACGAGGAGGAACGCCGCGGTCGTCCCGCCCAGCGCCGCGGCCAAGGCGCCCAGCCGTCCGCGCTCCTGCTCGCCCCGCCACGCCCAAAGGCCGGCCAAGGTCAGTATCAGCGCCGCGATCTGAGGGGTCGCCTCCAACCCCGTCGCTAGGCTCACGGCCATGGCCGTCCCCGCGCCCACCCCGCTGGCCCGCGACGGCGCGCGCGTGATCGCGAGCAGCGCGAGCTGGACCAGCACCGCTTGCAGCGCATGATGGTCGATGCGCCCCGGCGCGAAGATCGTCGTTCCCGGGAAGGCGAGCGCCGCCACCGCGATCGCGACGACGCCCGCCCGCGGCGACCAGAGCCGTCCCGCTATCCGGGCAGAGAGGAAGAGCGAGGCGGCGAAGAGCAGCGCGGGGTAGAGGAGGACGGCCAGAAGCTCGGCGCCGTAGCGACCGGAGAACGGCTGGGCGGCGGCGATGATCGCGGCCGGACCGAGATCGTTCAGGCGAGACCAGTGCATGGGCGCCCCCGCCCGCCCGCCCATCCGGCTCTGCGTCCAGTCGTTCGCCGCCTGTCCCGCGAGCCAGTCGCGGACCTGGGCGAGGCGGACCATGTCGTCGGTGTCGGGCAGGACCAGTCGCGACAGGTCGGGCCAGTCGTTCGCCGCCCACGCCGTCGACAGCAGCAGGGCCAGCGGGACGGCGATCGCCAAGTCCCGGATCCGGGAGCGATCGGACGCCTCGGCCGAGATGGTTTCAAAGCGCATAGTTCGTCGGCCCCCGGGTTCGGCTTCTATCCGCGAATGGTTAACCGTTTTTTTCCTCGGAGCGCCGTAGCCCTGGCGGGGAAGGGGAATGGGCATGGCCGCATCGAGGCAGACGCGTTTCACGCCGGCGGAGCACGCCGCCGGCGTCGATCCGCGGGGCGTGCGGGAGCCGGCGCCCGAGGTCTCCCCCGAGGTCTCCATCGTCATGCCCTGCCTCAATGAGGCCGAGACGCTGGCGCTCTGCATCCGCAAGGCGCAGGCCTTCTTCCGGAACACCGGCGTCGCGGGCGAGGTGGTCGTCGCCGACAACGGCTCGACCGACGGGTCGCGCCAGATCGCCAACGCCATGGGCGCGCGCCTGGTCGCGGTTCCGGAGCGCGGCTACGGCGCGGCGCTGCTCGGCGGAATCGAGGCCGCTCGCGGCCGGTACGTCATCATGGGCGACGCGGACGACAGCTATGATTTCTCGATGCTCCTCCCCTTCGTCGCCGCCTTGCGCGACGGCGGGCAGCTGGTGATGGGGAACCGGTTCGCCGGCGGGATCAGGCCCGGCGCGATGCCGCCGCTCCACCGCTATCTCGGCAATCCGGTGCTGAGCTTCCTGGGGCGCCGGCTGTTCCGGTCGGACGTGGGCGACTTCCATTGCGGCCTGCGCGGCTTCCATCGCGACGCCATCCGGTCGCTGGGACTGCGCTCGCCGGGCATGGAGTTCGCCAGCGAGATGGTGGTCAAGGCCGTGATGCACGGCCTGGACGTGCGCGAGGTCGCGACCGTCCTGAGCCCGGACGGGCGCAGCCGGCCGCCGCACCTGCGCACCTGGCGCGATGGCTGGCGGCACCTGCGTTTCCTCCTGACCTACTCGCCGCGCGTCCTGTTCATCTATCCCGGCGCGGCGGCGGCGACGCTGGGCGGCCTCGGCGTCGGCGTTCTCGCGGCGGGCAGCGTCGAGCTGGCGGGCGTCGAACTGAGCGCCACGACCATGTTGTTCGCCGCGATGTCCGCGCTGCTCGGCGGGCAGCTGATCGGCTTCGGCGTGCTCGCCCGCCTTCACGGCGTCGCGCAAGGCCTGTGGCCGACCAGCGCGTCCGTGGAGCGGTTCCGGCGGCTGTTCAGCGTCGAGCGCGGCTGCCTCGCCGGCGGGGCGCTGTTCGCGCTCGGTTGCATGGGCGGACTATGGGCGATCGGGCAGTGGGGCCGCGCCGGCTTCGGGCCCATGGAGCCGGTCGGATTGATGCGCATCGCGATCCCGTCGGTGCTGGCCAGCGTGCTCGGCCTGCAGGCGGTGTTCACGAGCTTCCTGGTCGGGTTCATCGACGACCCGCGGCGCTGACCCGCAGGCCCGCTCTCACGCTTGGGCGCGACGGGGGACGACCCCCGCCGGGCCGGCGAGCAGCAGGTCGGCGACGCCGCCCGACATCCGCCAGATCGCGGCCGTGGCGGCGACCGCAACCGGTCCGTCCACGGCGTAGTGCCAGCCGAGATGGACGGAGCCGACCCAGATCAGACCCGCATAGGCGGTCATCGCCCAGCCGGCGCGCCGATCGAGTTGGAACGCCGCCATCGCGAACAGCGCGGCGAGCGCGTTGTGGATCGACGGCATGGCCGAGATGCCGCCGCCGACCGCGAGCTCCCGGCCGGAGGAATGGAGCGCCAGCAGGCCCCGTTGGAAGTCCAACGCGGACAGTCCGCCGCCGGAAAGGCGCGCCGCCACCCAGGCGTCCTGCGCGTCGAGGCGGGCGAGGAGCGGCTCGAAGCCGGAAGCGAGGCCGATCGCCGTCGGCTGGAAGCAGGGTCCGGCGGACGCGAGGACGCTGGCCATCCCCGAGCCGAGCAGCACCCAGATCGCCACGAAGCTGAGGAGATAGCGCATCCGCAACCGATCGGCGGTCGTCGGCAGGAACGCGCAGATCATGACGCCCAGCGACATGGGCAGGAACCACCCATGGTAGAGCATGTCGATCGCGAGAGTCGCCCAGGGCGACGGGATCAACCCGTGGGTGACGCGCCAGGCGTCGACGCCGCCGAACAGCAGCCGGTCCAGCCCGGCCAGCGCGGGGTCCAGCGGAAAGCCCGCCTGGGGCAGGACGCGTTGTTTGAAGAGGTTGAAGGTCGCGACCAGCCACGCGAACAGGAGGGGCGGGGTGAAGAGCGACAGGAACCGGTCCCGTCTCCATCGCCGGTCGAGCTCTTCCCCGACGAGCCGCGCCAGCGACGGGCGGCGGGACGGCGACGAGCCGTCGGGGCGCACGCGACCGCGGCGGAGAAGCACGCCCGTCGCCAGAAGCGCCACGAGCGTCCACAACGAGGCCGCGATCCGCAGATGGTCCGCCAACAGGCCTAGATACACGCCGAACGACGCGCCGCTCAGCGTCAGCGTGAGCGCCGCGTAGGCCGTCAGGAACGCCAGAAGCGCCCCCGTGAACAGCGCCTCGCGTCCTAACCGTCCCGCCATCGCTCCCCCGTTCGGCGGGGCCGCGCCGCCGCCGCCGGCCCTGGGCGGCGGTTACGCGTCGCGGCGGCCCAGCAAACGGAGGCGTAGCGCGTTCAGCTTAATGAACCCTTCCGCGTCGCGCTGGTCGTAGGCGCCCTGGTCGTCCTCGAAGGTCACGACCTTCTCCGAATAGAGCGAGTGGGGCGAGCGGCGGCCGGTGACGTGGACGCCGCCCTTGTAGAGCTTGAGGCGGACGGTGCCCGTGACCTTGGCCTGGCTATGGTCGATCGCCGCTTGGAGCATCTCGCGCTCCGGCGAGAACCAGAAGCCGTTGTAGACGAGCTCCGCGTAGCGCGGCGCGAGCTCGTCCTTCAGATGCGCGGCGCCGCGGTCGAGCGTCAGCTGCTCGACGGCGCGATGGGCAGCGTGGAGGATGGTGCCGCCCGGCGTCTCGTACATGCCGCGCGACTTCATGCCGACGAAGCGGTTCTCGACGAGATCCAGCCGGCCGACTCCGTGCGTCCGGCCGAGGTCGTTGAGCCGCGCCAGCAGCGAGGCGGGACTCAGGCCCTCGCCGTTCACCGCCACCGCGTCGCCGCGCTCGAAGTCGACCGTGATCGTCTCCGGCCGGTCCGGCGCGTCCTCCGGGTTCACGGTGCGCGAAAAGACGTAATCGGGGACCTCGTCCCACGGATCCTCGAGCACCTTGCCCTCCGAGGAGGTGTGGAGGAGGTTGGCGTCGGTCGAGAAGGGCGCTTCGCCCCGCTTGTCGCGCGGGATCGGGATCTGGCGCGACTCGGCGTATTCGATCAGCTTGGTGCGGCTGGTCAGGTCCCATTCGCGCCAAGGGGCGATCACGCGGATGTCGGGATTGAGCGCGTAATAGCCGAGTTCGAAGCGGACCTGGTCGTTGCCCTTGCCCGTGGCGCCGTGCGCCACCGCATCGGCCGCGCAGAGCTTGGCGATCTCGATCTGGCGTTTGGCAATGAGCGGGCGCGCGATGCTCGTGCCGAGCAGGTACAGGCCCTCGTAGAGCGCGTTGGCGCGCATCATGGGGAAGACGTAGTCGCGGACGAACTCCTCGCGGAGGTCGTCGATGAAGATGTGCTCGGGCTTCACGCCCATCAGCTCCGCCTTGGCGCGCGCGGGCTCGAGCTCCTCGCCCTGTCCGAGATCGGCGGTGAAGGTCACCACCTCGCAGCCATAGGCGTCCTGGAGCCACTTCAGGATGACGCTGGTGTCGAGCCCGCCGGAATAGGCGAGCACCACTTTCCGGACGCCGGAGGAGCGGGGGCTGTCGGTCACGGGCGGTCCTTCGCGTTGGCGTGGAAGCGCGTGCGCCACTATCGGGCGTTCACCGGGGGTACAAGCCCGCCCCGATATCATGACCGGACCAGTCAACGGAGCCTTCCCTTGCGCGTTCTTCCCTTCGCCGTCCTCGCCCTCGTCGCCCTCCCGATCGCCGCTCCGGCCGCCGCGCAGGAGACGCGGACGTCGGCGGCCGCCAAGTTCAGCCGCGAGTTCAAGGCGGGCGACGCGAACGGCGACGGGGCCTGGTCGCGCAGCGAGGTGCAGGCGCGGATCGGGCGGATGAAGCTGGGCGCGGGCAAGCCGGACGCCGAGCGGACCAAAAGGTTGGCGGACCTGTGGTTCGCGCGCGCCGACGTCAACAAGAACGGCAAGGTGACCGAGCCGGAGGCGCAGGCGCTGCTCGCCGCCGTGTTCCGCCGTTACGACGTGAACGGCGACGGCAAGGTCGGCGGCCTGAAGGCGGTCAAGCCCGCCGACGGCCCCGCCGCGCGTCCGCAAGGACGCTGAAGGGAAACAAGCCGGCGCGCGCCCGTTCTCCCGGGGATCCCGTCCTCCAGGAGCACCAGCGATGCGCATCCCGATCCTTCTCACGCCGCTTCTAGTCGCGCTCGTCCCCGGCGTCGCGCACGCCCAGGCCTCGCCGCAGACGAGCGCCGCCACGCCCGCGTGGATCAAGGGGGCGTTCGGCCGCGCGGACGGCGACCGCGACGGACAGCTGTCGCGCGGCGAGGTGACGCAGGCGGTCAATCGCCAATACGGCCGGCTGTCGACGGGCCGGAGCCGCATCATGACCAACATGTGGTTC
>DASVSW010000285.1:0-1570 GCA_036387895.1 Sphingomonas sp. | reverse complement strand
CGGATGCGCGACGCGGCGCGGGGCGACGCGAACGCGCTGTACGACCTGGGGGTGACCTATTCGACGGGGACCAACGGCCGGGCGGTGGACCTGATCGAGGCGCACAAGTGGTTCAACCTCGCGGCGGTCGCGGGGCTCCGGTCCGCGCAGGACGCGCGGGCGGAGATCGCCGAGGACATGTCCGCGCGCGAGATCGCCGAGGCGCAGCGCCAGGCGCGCGCCTGGCTGGGCGTGAGCCGGGCGCGGGCTGCCTAGGCGGTCTTCTTCGCCGCCGGCTTCTTGGCGGCGGGTTTCTTGGCGGGCGCTTTCTTGACCGGCGCCTTCTTGGGCGCGGCCTTTTTGGCGGGTGCCTTCCTTTTCCCCTTGGGCGGGCTCGCGGCGGCGCGGTCGTCGATGAGCTGGGCGGCTTCCTCCAGGGTCAGCGCCTGGGGGTCGATCGATTTGGGCAGCGTCGCGTTGGTGGTGCCGTCGGTGACGTAGGCTCCGTAGCGGCCCTCCATCAGTTTCAGCTCCAGTTCGGTGCGGGGATGCGCGCCCAGCAGCTTGAGCGGTTCGCGCGCGGCCCCGCGCTGCGGACGGCCACCGCCCGCCGCGGCGTCGGCGAGCTTGGCGACAGCGGCATTCATGCCGGTCTCGAACACTTCCGCCGTCGACTGGAGACGGGCGTATTTGCCCGCGTGCTTAAGGTACGCGCCGTAGCGACCGATCGCGGCGATGATGTCCTCGCCGGTCTCGGGGTGCTTGCCGACGGTGCGGGGGAGCGAGAGCAGTTTGAGCGCCATCTCCAGGTCGAGTTCGCCAATGTCCTTGGGGATCGACGCCATCCTGCGCGTCTCGCCCTCGCCGATCTGGATGTAGGGGCCGAAGCGCCCGGACTTGCGCTCGACGGGGAGGTCGGTGGCCGGATCGACGCCCAGCGTCGTCGGGCCGGTATCGGCGGCGTCCGCCTCGCCGCCTTGCGCGAAGCGGCGGGTGAACTTGCATTCGGGGTAGTTGGAGCAGGCGATGAACGCGCCGAACTTGCCGCCGCGCAGCGCCAGCTGTCCCGCCTGGCAATTGGGGCAGAGGCGCGGATCGGCGCCGTCCTCCCGCTCGGGGAACAGATAGGGGGCCAGGAACTGGTCGAGCGCGGCGGTCACCTCGCTGGGCTTCTGCTCCATCACGTCGGTGGTGAGCGGCTTGAAGTCGCGCCAGAACGCGTCGAGCACCGCCTGCCATTCGGCGCGGCCGGCGGAGACCTCGTCGAGCTGGTCCTCGAGCCCGGCGGTGTAGTCGTAGCCGACATAGCGTTCGAAGAAGCGTTCGAGGAACGCCGTCACCAGCCGCCCGCTCTCCTCGGCGAAGAAGCGGTTCTTCTCCAGGCGGACGTACGCGCGGTCCTTGAGCGTCTTGATGATCGACGCGTAGGTCGAGGGGCGGCCGATCCCGAGCTCCTCCATCCGCTTGACGAGCGAGGCCTCGGAGAAGCGGGGCGGGGGCTGGGTGAAATGCTGTTCGGCATCGACGGCCTTTTTGGCGGGGGCGTCGCCCTCGCGGATGCGGGGAAGGCGGCGCGAGTCCTCGTCCCCCT
>DASVSW010000284.1:0-6183 GCA_036387895.1 Sphingomonas sp. | reverse complement strand
GCTGACCGTCGAGGACGCGGGCGAGGTGTCGCCCGGTCGCCCCGACGCGGACGGCGCGCGGTGCGCCCTCATGTCGCTCGAAATGGCCGTCGGGCTCGCCCGATCGGGTGCTACGCGCGCTCTGGTGACGGGGCCGGTGTCCAAGGCCCAGCTTTACGCGATCGGTTTCACCCACCCGGGCCAGACCGAGTTCGTCGCCGAGCGGTGCGGCGTGTCGCGCAGCAACGCGGTGATGCTGTTGGCCGGGCCGACGCTGAAGGTCGTGCCGATCACCACCCACATCCCGCTGGCCGACGTGGCGGGCGCGATCACGGTCGACCTCGTCCTCGCCAAGGCCCGATCGACGGTCCGCGGGCTGCAGCGCAACTTCGGCATCGAACGGCCGCGGCTCGCCTTCGCCGGGCTAAATCCTCACGCGGGCGAGGACGGCGCGCTCGGGCGCGAGGAGATCGAGCTGCTCGGCCCGGCTATCGAGACGCTCCGCGCGGAGGGCGTCGACGTCGCCGGCCCGCTCGCCGCCGACACCATGTTCCATCCCCGTGCCCGCGAGCGGTACGACGTCGCCATGTGCTGCTACCACGACCAGGCGCTGGTGCCCTTGAAGACGCTGCACTTTGACGAGGGCGTGAACTTCACCCTGGGCTTGCCGATCGTACGGACCAGTCCGGACCACGGCACCGCCTTCGCGATCGCGGGCAAGGACATGGCGCATCCGGGCGCGATGATCGCCGCCATCCGCATGGCCGACCAGGCCGCCCGCCACCGCGCCGCGTCTGGCGACCGGTGACGGCGCTTCCGCCGCTGCGCGAGGTAGTCGCGCGGCACGGCCTGTCCGCCTCGAAGGCGCTCGGCCAGAACTTTCTTTTCGACGGCCAGCTCCTCGCCCGCATAGCCGCCGTACCGGGCGACCTGCGCGACCAGGACGTTCTGGAAGTTGGCCCCGGCCCGGGCGGCCTCACCCGCGCACTGCTCGCGGCCGGCGCGCGCGTGGTCGCGATCGAACGCGACCGCCGCTGCCTGCCCGCGCTCGCCGAGCTAGCTGACGCCTATCCCGGCCGGCTCCGCGTGATCGAGGACGATGCGCTCAAGGTGGACGCGCCGGCGCTGTTCGAGGGGACCGCGCATATCGCGTCGAACCTCCCCTACAATATCGGCACCGCGCTGCTCGTCGGCTGGCTCACGGGTCCTTGGCCGCCATGGTGGCGGTCGCTGACGCTGATGTTCCAGCGCGAGGTGGCGGAGCGCATCGTCGCTCCCGTCGGATCGGACGCTTATGGCCGCCTCACGGTGCTGGCCCAGTGGCGGTGCCACGCGCGGATCGCCATGCCGGTCCACCGCTCCGCCTTCACCCCGCCGCCCAAGGTCATGTCGGCGGTCGTGCACCTCACCCCCGCGGCCGAACCGCCCGGCGTCGACGCGCGGCTGCTCGAGCGGCTGACCGAAGCGGGCTTCGGCCAGCGCCGCAAGATGCTCCGCCAATCGCTGCGCGCCGTCCCGGGGGCGCTCGACGCGCTGGAGGCGATCGGCGTCGATCCGACCCGTCGGGCGGAGACGGTGGCGGTCGAGCAATGGGTGGAGCTGGCGCGGGCGCTCGGCCGCTTGAAGACCGTAGCGCCCTAGGCCGTTTCAGACGCGCCTAGTTGCTGCCCGCCTTGGGCTGCGCGGGCGTCGCCGCGGCGGTGGTCACCGGCGGCCCCTTGGCGATGACGGCCGACAGCTGCTGCGCCTCGGGGCACTGGCCTTTGCACAGCGTCCTGATCTTGGACAGGTTGTCCTGCGCGCGCGCGACCGCGCCCTTCTTGACCAGCGCCTCGCCCTGCCCGCGCAAGGCGGACACGTCGTTGGGTTCGAGGATCAGCGCTTCGCGGTAGAGGCGGATCGCCTTACCCGGCAGCTCGCGCGCCTGCGCCACGTCCGCGAGCAGCAGGAAGGCCGGCCGGTTGCGCGGGTCCACCGTCACCGCCGTCTCGAGAAGGTCGACGGCCCCGTCCAGGTCGCCCGCCGCCCGCGCCGCCTTGGCTTGAGCGACCAGTTCGACCGAGCGCGCATCGATCTCGTCGTCGGGCCGCTGTCCCGACAGGCTCGTTGACAGCGACGCCAGCGTAAGCGCGGCGGCGATGGCGAGGGACGAGATGCGCATGATCCACTCCGAAAGGGACACGACGTCACGGCTAGCATGAGCGCGTGAGCCGCGCGACGAAAAAACCGTCGGTTCGGTCATGCGCCGGGGTCAGCCGCAGTCCCGCCCCATGTGGGCGGCCGAACGGCAGGTTCAACGCCTCCGCCGTCCAGCCCTGATGCGCGGCGAGGAAGGTGTCGACCCGGTCCCTTCCCTCCGCGTCGAGCAACGAGCAGACGACGTAGATCAGCACGCCTCCCGGGCGGACGAGCGCCGCCGCGACGTCGAGGACATGGGCCTGCGTTCCCGCGAGCTTCGCCAGCCGATCGGGCGTCAGCCGCCAGCGCGCTTCCGGGTTGCGCCGCCATGTTCCCGTCCCGGAGCATGGCGCGTCCACGAACACGCAGTCGGCCGTGTCCCGCCAATCGGAGAGCATCTCGACCTCGCGACCCGGGTTCAACAACCGCGGCTCCGCGATGGTCACCCCAGCCCGTGCCGCGCGTGGCGGCAGTTGCTGCAGCCGCGCCCGGTCGACATCGCACGCCAGGATCGCGCCCTCGTTCCCCATCGCGGCGGCCAACGCGAGCGTCTTGCCCCCGCCGCCCGCGCAGAGGTCGACCACGCGCTGCCCGGGACGGGCCTGCGCGACGAGCGTCACCGCCTGGCTGCCCGCGTCCTGGACCTCGACGGCTCCCGCCAACTCGGCGACGTTCGTCCCGGACGGCAGCCTGAGCGCGTCCGGCAGGCCGGCGATCGGCTCCGCTCCCGGCAACCGCGCCGCGACCTCATCGGGCGTCGCCGCCATCCGGTTCACCCGTATGTCGAGCGGGGCGCGCTCGACCAGCGCGGGCATGTCCGCCACGGCCACGCCCGAGGCGCGCAGCGTTTCAATCAGCCAAGCGGGCGCGACGCCCCGCTCCGCCCCGCGCTCGTCGGCTCCGATCGGCGCAGGCCCGTGCGCGCTTCCGTCGAAGGTCGCCGCCAGCGCGACGTCCTCCGCCGCCAACGCCAGCATCGCCGCCCGCCCGCTCGCCGGCGGCTCGCCGCACGCCCGGACCGCCGCGAACACCAGCTCGCGCACCGCACGCCGGTCCTTCGATCCCGCATAGCGTCGCTCGGCGAAATAGCGTTGCACGAGAACGTCACCCGCGGCCCCGCCCTCTCGTGCGGCGACGATGATCCGGTCGAGCAGCTCGATCGCGGCTTGAGTGCGCGCCGGAGGCGTCATGCCATTGCCTCGTTCGTCCTCGGCGGAGCGGCCGCCGGATCAGCGCGTCGGGTAATTCGGGGCCTCCCGCGTGATCGTCACGTCGTGAACATGGCTCTCCTTCAGCCCCGCGCCCGTGATCTGCACGAACTTCGCCCGCTGGCGGAACGCCTCCAGCGTCGCGCTGCCGGTGTAACCCATCGCCGCCTTCACGCCGCCGACGAGTTGATGGATCACGTCCTTCGCCGGCCCCTTGAACGCGACCTGGCCCTCGATGCCTTCGGGCACTAGCTTCAGCTGATCGCGGATGTCCTGCTGGAAGTATCGGTCGGCCGACCCTTTCGCCATGGCGCCAACCGAGCCCATGCCGCGATAGGATTTGTAGGCGCGGCCCTGGTACAAGAAGGTCTCGCCCGGCGCCTCCTCCGTGCCGGCGAGCAGGCTGCCGACCATCACGGTCGACGCGCCCGCCGCCAGCGCTTTGGCGATGTCGCCGGAGGTGCGGATGCCGCCGTCGGCGATGACGGGCACGCCCGACTTCCACCCCTCCTCCGCGCAGTCGAGCACGGCTGTCAGCTGCGGCACGCCCACCCCCGCGACCACACGCGTGGTGCAGATCGAGCCAGGGCCGATCCCGACCTTCACCGCGTCCGCGCCGGCGTCGATCAGCGCGCGCGTCGCCTCCGCGGTCGCGACGTTGCCCGCGATTACCTGGACCGAGTTGGAGAGCCGCTTCACGCGCTCGACGGCGCGCGCGACATCGCGATTGTGGCCGTGGGCAGTGTCGATCACGACCAGGTCGAGCTCGGCGTCGACCAGCGCCTCCGTCCGCTCGAACCCCTTGTCACCCACCGTCGTCGCGGCAGCTACGCGCAGGCGGCCCGACGCGTCCTTGGTCGCGTGGGGGTGCAGCACCGCCTTCTCGATGTCCTTGACGGTGATCAGCCCGACGCAGCGGTAATCGTCGTCGACCACCAGCAGCTTCTCGATCCGCCGCTGATGCAGCAACCGCCTCGCGTCCTCCTGTCCCACATCCGCCGGCGCTACCGCCAAGTCGTCTCGCGTCATCAGCTCGGACACGGGCTGGTTCGGGTTCTCGGCGAAGCGCACGTCGCGGTTGGTCAGGATGCCGACCAGCCGGCCGTTCCTCTCCGTCACGGGGATGCCGCTGATCCGGTTCTCCGCCATCAAGCGCCGCGCTTCGGCGAGCGTCGCCGTGGGCTCGATCGTGATCGGGTTCACCACCATGCCCGACTCGAAGCGCTTGACCTGGCGGACGGCGGCGACCTGCTCCTCGACCGACAGGTTGCGGTGGAGCACGCCGATGCCGCCCAGCTGCGCCATGACGATCGCCATCTGCGCCTCGGTGACCGTGTCCATCGCGGCCGACATCATCGGGATATTGAGCGCGATCTCGCGCGTGACGAACGTCCGGGTGTCCGCCTGGCTGGGCAGCACGTCGGACTCAGCCGGGTACAGGAGCACGTCGTCGAAAGTGAGGCCGAGCCGGATGTCCATGAAACGCCGCTTCCCGAGGAGAGAGTGGCGCGCCGTGTAACCAGTGGAGGCTTGATCGGCTAGCCCGGCCCTAGCCGCTCCGGTCCCGCCATCCGGCAGCTCTGCAATTCCCGTGTTGGCTGGGGGCGCCCCTGCTATCATCGCGACGTCAACGCAGGGGAGTCGTATTCATGGGGATCACCGTCGCGGCGCTCGCACTGGCGCTCGTGCTTCTGTACCTGGCGATGTCGATCAAGATCGTCCGGCAAGGCTATCAGTACACGATCGAGCATTTCGGCCGCTTCACCGCCGTCGCCCGGCCCGGCTTCAACTTCTACCCGGCCTTCTTCTATCGGGTGGGCCGGCGCGTGAACATGATGGAGCAGGTGATCGACATCCCCGGCCAAGAGATCATCACGCGCGACAACGCGATGGTCTCGACGGACGGCGTCGTCTTCTTTCAAGTGCTCGACCCCGCCAAGGCGGCCTACGAAGTATCGGACCTGATGATCGCGCTTCAGCAGATCACGACCACCAACCTGCGCACCGTGATGGGCTCGATGGACCTCGACGAGACGCTGTCCAAGCGCGACGAGATCAACGCCCGGCTGCTGTCGGTCGTCGATCACGCGACCAACCCGTGGGGCGTGAAGATCACCCGCGTCGAGATCAAAGACATCCGCCCGCCCGCCGACATCGTAAACGCCATGGGCCGCCAGATGAAGGCCGAGCGCGAGAAGCGCGCCAACATCCTCGAAGCCGAGGGGACCCGCGCCTCCGAGATCCTGCGCGCCGAGGGCCAGAAGCAGGCGCGCATCCTGGAAGCGGAGGGCCGCCGCGAGTCCGCCTTCCGCGACGCCGAAGCGCGCGAGCGCGCCGCCCAGGCCGAAGCCGAAGCGACGAGGGTCGTCTCGGACGCGATCGAGAAGGGCGGCACGCAGGCGATCAACTATTTCGTCGCGCAGAAGTACGTCGAAGCGGTGGGCAAGTTCGCCACCTCGCCCAACGCCAAGACGATCCTGTTCCCGGTCGAGGCGACGCAGCTCATGGGCACCTTGGGCGGCATCGGCGAGCTCGCCAAGGAGGCGCTGGGCGAGGGCCGCAAGCGCGAGGCGCAGCCGGTGCCGCAGGCTCCGGAGGTCCGTCGCGGGCCGTTCGAGTTGCCGAAGCAGTGAGCCTCGACGACCTCGGCCTGACCCCGGCGGGCGCGTGGCTCGCCGTGGCGCTCTTGCTGGGCGGGGCGGAGCTGCTGGCGCCGGGCGTGTTCCTGCTCTTCGCGGCGCTGGCGTCGGCGGTGACGGCGGCGATCCTGCTCGCCGTCCCCGACCTGCCGCTCGTCGGCCAGCTCGTCTCCTTCGCG
>DASVSW010000283.1:0-2342 GCA_036387895.1 Sphingomonas sp. | reverse complement strand
ACCGTACCGCCGCGCGCTGTCGGGCGTCTACGCCCGCCTCGCGGCTACCCACGCGAAGCTGGCGGGCAAGCCGGCGCCGCGACCGGGCGCGCTGGCCGGCGAGCCCTATTCCGACCCCGCCGCCTTCCGCGCAGATCTCGCGACGCTCGCCCGGGGCCTGGGCGAGAGCGGCGCCGCGCTTTCGTCGAGCGGCGCGCTCGGTCGGCTGATCCGCGCCGTCGAGACCTTCGGCTTCCACCTCGCGACGCTCGACCTCCGCCAGAACTCCGCCGTCCACGAGCGCGTCGTGGCCGAACTGCTCCGCATCGCGGGCGTCGAGCCCGACTACCTGGCGCTGCCGGAGGACGCGCGCGTGGCGCTCCTCCGCCGCGAGCTCGCCGGCCCCCGCCCGCTCGCCAGCCCCTTCGCGGCGTATGGCGACGAGACCGCCTCCGAGCTCGCCACCGTCCGCGCCGCGGCCGACGCGCACGCCCGCTTCGGCCCTGCCTGCATCCGGCAGTACGTCGTCTCGATGGCGAAGTCGGTCTCCGACCTGCTCGAGGTCAACCTGCTCCTGAAGGAAGCGGGCCTCTACCGACCCGGCGAACTCCCGGCAGCGGCGATTATGGCCGTGCCGCTGTTCGAGACGATCGAAGACCTCCAGGCCGCCCCCGCCATCATGCGCGACTGGTTCGCCCTGCCCGAGGTCGCCGCGGTCGCACGCGCCCGCGGGCACCAGGAGGTGATGATCGGCTATTCGGACTCGAACAAGGACGGCGGCTACCTCACCTCGACCTGGAACCTGTCCAAGGCGTCCACCGCGCTCGCCCCCGTGTTCGAAGCGGCGGGCGTCGCGATGCAGCTCTTCCACGGCCGCGGGGGCGCCGTGGGGCGCGGCGGCGGCTCCAGCTTCGCCGCGATCCGCGCCCAGCCGCCCGGCACCGTCCAGGGCCGCATCCGCATCACCGAACAGGGCGAGGTGATCGCCGGCAAATACGGCACCCGCGAGAGCGCGGTCACCAACCTCGAGGCGATGGCGTCCGCGACCCTCCTCGCCAGCCTCGAGCCGCCCCGCCTGTCGAACGCGCAAGATCGGGCGTTCGCCGCCGCGATGGACGACCTGTCGGAGACGGCGTTCCGCGCCTATCGCGACCTCGTCTACGGCACCGACGGCTTCCGCGCCTTCTTCCGCGGCATGACGCCCATCGCCGAGATCGCGGGCCTCAAGATCGGCTCGCGCCCTGCCAGCCGCACCAGGTCCGACCGGATCGAGGACCTGCGCGCCATCCCCTGGGTCTTCAGCTGGGCGCAGGCGCGCGTCATGCTCCCCGGCTGGTACGGCGTCGGCGCCGCGCTGGCGCGAGCCGACGCGGGCCTCGTCGCGGAGATGGCGCAAGGCTGGCCGCTCTTCGCCGCGACGCTCGCCAACATGGAGATGGTGCTGGCCAAGTCCGACATGGACGTCGCCGAACGCTACGCCGGCCTGGTCGATGACGCGTCGCTGCGCGCCGCGATCTTCCCCCGCATCCGCGACGAGTGGCGCCGCACCCACGACGCCCTCCTCCGCGCCACCGCCCAGTCGCGCCTTCTGGAGAAAAACCCCAAGCTCGACGCCAGCATCCGCCTCCGGCTGCCGTACATCGAGCCGTTGAACCTCCTCCAGATCGAACTCCTCGAACGCCACCGCGCGGGTGAGACCGACGCGCGGATCGAGGAGGGGATACTGCTCTCCATAAACGCCATCGCGACCGCGCTCCGGAATAGCGGCTAGACTTGGCGAAGGCGGACCCGCAATCTCCTCCCTCGCGCAGCGGGGGAGGGGGAGTGGGCGCTTTGACCTGCCCCCGGCAGGTCAAGATCGTGTCCGGGGGACACGATCTCGCGCCCACTCCCGCGTAGCGGGTGGTGGAGGGGGCGGTTGCGACACGGCAGACGCAGGGATGTCAGGGACCGCTCCCGCGCGCTCAGAAAGGCGATGACCCCGCCCGAACGCCGCCTATGGAGCGTCCTCAAAGGCGAACCGGACGGCTTCCGCTTCCGCAGGCAGCACCCCTGCGGACCCTACACGCTCGACTTCTTCTGCCCGACACGAGGTCTGGTGATCGAGGTCGACGGCGAGGTCCACGGCCGTGGCGAGCAGCCCGAGCATGACGCACGGCGCGACGCGTGGCTCGGAGCGCAAGGCTTCACCATTCTCCGCATCCCCGCGTTCGAGTTGATCCGCGATCTTGACGCGGTGCTCCGCCACATCCTTCACACGGCCGCCCTGCTCCGCCCCCTCCACCACCCGGCTGCGCCGGGCGGTCCCCCTCCCCCGCTGCGCGAGGGAGGAGATTAAGGAACCTCGTCTCCTCCCTCGCGTA
>DASVSW010000282.1:0-8916 GCA_036387895.1 Sphingomonas sp. | reverse complement strand
ACCGGAACATCGCCGACCTCCTGGCCCAGGTCGCCGCCTGCGCCCGCGGCGCGCGCGGGCTGGAGGCGCTGGTCGCGGCGCACGGGGCCGGGACGGTCGCCGCCTATATGGAGCACGTCCAGACCCATGCCGCCGACGCGGTGCGCGCGCTGATCGCCGATCTGCCGGACGGCGCGTTCGCCTACGAGCTCGACGACGGCGCGGTCGTGCGCGTCGCGGTGCGCGTCGACCGGGCGAAGGGCCGGGCGGTGGTCGACTTCACCGGCACCAGCGCGCAGCACCCCGGTAACTTCAACGCGCCGCGCTCGGTCGTCCGCGCGGCGGTGCTCTACGTCATGCGGCTGATGGTGGCGCGGAGCATCCCCTTGAACGACGGCTTCCTGCGCCCCGTCGAGATCGTCATCGCCGACGGCTCGATGCTCAGTCCCCGCCATCCTGCCGCGGTGGTCGCGGGCAACGTCGAGGTGAGCCAGGTCGTCACCGACGCGCTGCTCGGCGCGCTGGGCGCGATGGCGGGCTCCCAGGGCACGATGAACAACTTCACCTTCGGCGACGCCGAGCGGCAATATTACGAGACCATAGCGGGCGGCGCGGGCGCCGGCCGGGAAGGCGCCGGCGCGTCCGCGGTGCAGACGCACATGACCAACAGCCGCCTGACCGATCCCGAGGTGCTGGAGACGCGCTTCCCCGTGCTGGTGGACGAGTTCTCGATCCGCCGCGGGTCGGGGGGCGAGGGCGCTCATGCCGGCGGCGACGGCGCGGTGCGGCGCATTCGTTTCCGGGCGCCGATGCGGGCCGCCATCCTGTCGAACCGCCGCCGCGTGCCGCCCTTCGGGCTGGACGGCGGCGGACCGGGCGCGCCCGGCGCGAACCGCGTCGAGCGCGCGGACGGTTCGGTCGAGCCGCTGGGGAGCACCGCCGCGGTCGACATGGCGCCCAGCGACGCGTTCGTGATCGAGACGCCGGGCGGCGGCGGTTGGGGAGGGGCGGGCTGATGCTGGTGCTGGCGGGCGTCGTGGTGATCGCGGGCGGGTTCCTGCTCCGCTTCAATCCGCTCCTGGTGGTGCTCGCCTCCGCGTTGGTGACGGGGCTGGCGGCGGGGCTCGATCCGCTGCGCATCCTGTCGGTGTTCGGCAAGGCGTTCAACGACAGCCGCTACGTGTCGGCGATCTACATCGTGCTGCCGGTGATCGGGCTCCTCGAGCGCTACGGCCTACAGCTCCGCGCGCGGGCGCTGATCGGCCGGTTCGCGCGGGTCACGGCGGGGCGGTTGCTGCTGCTCTACCTGCTCTTCCGCCAGGTCACCGCGGCGCTGGGGCTCGTGTCGGTGGCGGGGCACGCGCAGACCGTGCGCCCGCTCGTGGCGCCCATGGCGGAGGCCGCCGCCGAGAAGCGCGGCGCGGGCGAGCAGGGCGAGCGCGTCAAGGCGCTCACGGCGGCCACCGACAACGTCGGGCTGTTCTTCGGCGAGGACATCTTCATCGCGATCGGCTCCATCCTGCTGATGGTGGGCGTGCTCCAAGGCTACGGCATCGTCGTCGAGCCGTTCGACCTGTCGGTCTGGGCGATCCCGAGCGCGGTGGCGGCGTTCCTGATACACGGGATGCGCCTGCTCCTGCTTGACCGTCGGCTGGAGCGCGGCGCGAAGTGATCGGCCTCAACCTCGTCTACGCGGTCGCGGGCGCGGTGTTCGCGCTCTTCGCGGTGCTGGCGCTTGCCGATGCGCCCCGCCGGATCGCCAACGCCGCCTTCTACGCGCTGCTCAGCGCCAGCTTCTTCGCGGGCGACCTCATCGGCGGCCTTGGCAACGGGCTGCTCGTCATCGCGCTCACCGCGATCGCGGCGTCCGGCCGCTTCCGCGCGCGGCCGCGGGAGGCCTCGCCCGAGCGGCCCAGGGGGAACGCGCTGTTCGCCGCGGCGCTCGTCATCCCGGCGACGGCGCTGGCCGGCACGCTCCTGTTCAAACAGATCCCGGCGCTCGTCTACGGGCGCCAGGCGACGCTGGTCGCGCTGGCGCTCGGCGTGCTGCTGGCGCTCGGCGTCGGCTACGCCTGGCTCCGGCCCGGCGCGCCGACGCCGTTCCGGGAAGGGCGGCGGGTGATGGACGATGTGGGCTGGGCGGCGGTGCTGCCGCAAATGCTGGCGAGCCTGGGCGCGGTGTTCGCGCTGGCGGGTGTGGGCGACGTGGTCGGCGGGATCGTCGGCGGCGCGATCCCGGAAGGGAGCCTCGTGGGCGCGGTCGCTGCCTACGCGGTCGGCATGGCGCTGTTCACGATGGTGATGGGCAACGCCTTCGCGGCGTTCCCCGTCATGGCGGCCGCGGTCGGCGTGCCGATCCTGGTGCGCCAGTTCGGCGGCGACCCCGCGCCGGTCGCCGCGATCGGCATGCTGGCGGGGTTCTGCGGGACGCTGATGACGCCCATGGCCGCCAACTTCAACCTGGTTCCCGCCGCGCTTCTCGAGCTGAAGGACCGCAACGGCGTGGTGAAGGCGCAGGTGCCGACCGCGCTGCCGCTCCTCCTGTTCAACGGCGTCCTGCTCTGGTGGGTGCTCTCGTGAACCGTCTCGACCACGCCGCCGCCGATCGCTTCGCCGCACTCACCCTGTCGCATGTCGGCCAAGAGTACCCGCACAAGCTCGATCATGTGCTGAACGGCCCGGAGGACGCGACGACGCCGTCGGCGCTGCACCCGATCTTCCACGGCAGCTTCGACTGGCACTCCTGCGTCCATGGCTGGTGGCAACTGCTGCGCCTCCGCCGGTTGTTCCCCGGCATGGCCCATGCCTCCGAGATCATCGAACGGGCGGACGCGATGCTCACGCCCGACAAGGTCGCGGGCGAGCTCGCCTATCTCGACCGGCCAAGCTCGGCCGGGTTCGAGCGCCCGTACGGGTGGGCCTGGATGCTGGCGCTACATGGCGAAGCGACGTGGCACGAGTCGGGCTGGGCCCGAGCGCTGGAACCGCTCGCGCGCGCTTTCGCGGCGCGGTTCGCGGAACATCTGCCGAAGCTCACCTATCCCATCCGCACGGGCACGCATTTCAATACCGCCTTCGCGCTCGTGCTAGCGGGCGAGTGGGCGGAAGCGCACGACCTCGCTCTGGCGACGGTGATCGAGGAACGCGCCCGTAGCTGGTTCGAGGCCGACCGCAGCTGCCAGGCGTGGGAGCCGGGCGGTGACGAGTTCCTCTCGCCCGCTCTCACCGAAGCGTTGCTGATGAGCCGCGTGCTCGGCCGCGATGCGTTCATCAGCTGGCTCGACGCTTTCTTGCCGGACATCGTCGACGCGCGTCCCGCGACGCTGTTCGAACCTGCGCACATATCCGATCGGAGCGACGGCAAGATCGCGCATTTGGACGGCCTCAACCTCAGCCGGGCCTGGTGCTGGCGAGGGATCGCCCGGGCGCTGCGCGCTGAGCACCCACTCCTGCCGATCGCTGAAGCCGCAGCGGAGCGGCACGTCGCAGCCAGCCTGCCGCATATCGCCGACGATTACATGGGTACGCATTGGCTCGCCACCTTCGCGCTGCTCGCGCTTCAGCAGGGATCCCGGCTGAGTTGATGTCGCCCTGATATAGAGTTCGGACGGCGATGATGACCCGCCGTATCCTTCATCGAACGTGCGGGTAGCGGTCGCCGAGGCGCTTCCTCAGTCCCAGCGCCCATCGCAGGCCGACTTGAAGATAGATCCAGTTCGCGCGCCATTCGCCCCAGGCGGCCACGCGGCGGTCGGAGGTCAGGATCACCCGATTGACCAGCCGTGTCCTGCCCAGCGGCGCCAGCTTGATGCAAAGGTCCGCCTCCTCCATCACCGCCGAGCCTGCGTCGAAGCCGCCGACGGCCAGGAACTGGTCGCGCCGGAAGAACATGGCATGGTCACCGAACAGCAGGCGCGCTCCGCGCAGGAACAGATGCGGGCGAAACAGCATAGGCGCGTACCAGGTCTTGATCCAGTTGTGGAACGACGTCGCCCAGCGGACCTTGTCCGGCCCGGACAGGAGCGGCGTGAAGCCGCCGAGCGCTACACGCGGGTCGGCGAGCGTGCGGCGGACCACTGCAACCAGGTCGTCGGGTGGCAGTGTGTCCGCATGAAGCACGCAGACCAGCGGCCCGGCCACCTCGGCGACGCCTCGGTTGATCTGCGCCGAACGGCCGCATAGCCCGTGCTCGATCACGCGCAGGCCAAGCGCACGGGCGATGCCGACGGTGCCGTCCGTGCTGGCGCCATCCACCACCAGCACCTCGGCAGGCGGCGGGTCGAGCGCGGCGAGCAGGCGGGCGAGCCGCGGCAGGGTTGTCGCCTCGTCGAGCGTAGGCACGACGATCGCGACGTCGCTCACGCAGTCAGCCCCGGCCAGCGCGCCAAGTCCTCCGGTCGGTCAAGGTCGGCGAGCGCGGGCAGGATCGCTGGCTCGACGCCGGCGGCGCGTAGCCGGGCCAGCGTCTGCGTGAACACCGCGTCCGTGCCCCAGTCGACGCGATCGAACACGCCCGGGATCGCGCGCGCGAGGCCGAGCAGCCAGTAGCCGCCGTCCTCCGCCGGGCCGATCGCGGCGGGAGCCAGGGCGAGCGCGTCGGCCGCGGCGCGCAGATGCTCAAGGCCGACGTCGGGCGCGTCGGCGCCGATCAGGATTACCGGATAGGGCGGCGCGGCGCGGAGCAGCCGTTCACCTAGGCCGCCCTCGCCCTGGTCGGCCGCGTGGACCGGACCGAGCCAGTCGCGGAACGCGTCCGGCTCCGCGCCGGTGACGCGCAGCTCGAACGGCAGGCCGGACGCGCGTACCTGCGCCAACGTGCGCTCCACCATGCGCCGGTGCAGCGCGGCGGCACCCTCCGGTCCGAGCGCGGGGATCAGCCGCGTTTTCGCCTCGCCGGGCGTGGGATAGCGCGCGAAGACGACGACGCGCGCGCTCAAGCCGGCGCGCCCGGCACGAAGCCCGCCTTGATCGAGAAGGCCGCCAGCCGATGCAGGAACTCGTCGTCGGTCGGCGGGCAGGTGCGGCCGGTGAAGGCGCGCGCCTCTCCTTCGTCGAAGCGCGGGTCGTGCTGGAAGTAGCTGGCGTAGAGTCCCAGCACGCGCTCGTGCAGCCGCCGCTCCGGCGCGGAAAGCGCGGCCGGATCGAAGCGGGCGGGGTCGACCAACTCGGCGCGGGTGAATTGCGGCCAGGCGGCGATCGCGTCGCGAAAACGAGTGACGCTAACGGGCGCGCCGGAGACGAGATGGAGGAAGCGCCTGTCCGCTTCCTCGATCCGCTCGGCCATGTCGGCCAGCCCCGCCGCGACGTGGTCGATGGGCACCAGGTCGAGCGAGGCGTCCGGCCGTGCGGGCAACGCGCGGACGCGGCCCCGCGCGATGAGGCGGAACACGACGTAGAAGGTGTCGAACGCGCGGATCGCGCCCGTGCCGTGGTCGCCGACGACGATCGACGGCCGCGCGATCGCGTGGGGCAAGCCGGAGCGCTGCACGATCGCCTCGGCTTCCGCCTTGCTCGCCTCGTAGCCGTTGGCGTGGTCGAGAGCGCCGGTCAGCGCGGTTTCCGCGACCGGCCCGTCGCGCTTGCCCCAAGCATAGGCGGTGCTGACGTGGAGAATGGGCAGCCCGCCGCGGCGCGCCAGCCCGACCGCGTGGGTCGTACCGTCGACGTTGACCGAGCGATGGACCGCGGGCGGGAGGTCGAACCCGGTCGCGGCGGCGCAGTGGACGAGGAGGTCGTGCCCCTGAGCGACGTCTTGCGCCGTCGCCGGCTCCAGCCCGAAGTCGGGCAGCGCGATGTCGCCGCCGAGCAGCGCCGCCGCGCCCGCCTGACGGTTCGGCCAGTCGGTCACGGGTAGCGTGCGTCCGTCGTTGCGCCGGACCTCGCGCCGCGCACGCACCAAGGCCGTGACTTGGTGGCCGCGGTCGACGAGCAGTCCCGATAGCTCGCCGCCGAGCAGCCCCGACGCGCCGGTGAGAAGGATGCGGCGGGATGAGGGCGCGGCCATGAGGCCCTGCTTACGGCCGCTTCGCCCTTGCGCAAGGTGGCCGCGGCCTCGCAGCGCTGGTATGGAGCTGGCCGTGACAGCCCACCCCCTCGCCGTCGATAGCCCGTTCCGCCGCTCGGACGCGGCGCGGCTCGACCCGGCCAAGTTCCGCGACCCGCGCTTCACCGCCAAGGGCGAGCGGCGCGCGGTCGTGCCGCCCGCGGGGCTGACGACGCTCTGGTTCAACACTGGGACGCTGTGCAACCTCGCCTGCGCGAGCTGCTATATCGAGAGCTCGCCGCGCAACGACGCGCTCGTCTACCTCTCCGCCGCCGAGGTCGCGGCCTATCTCGACGAGGTCGCGGCGGAGGCGCTGCCCGTGCGCGAGGTGGGCTTCACCGGCGGCGAGCCGTTCATGAACCGCGACGCGGTCGCGATGCTGAGGGACGCGCTGGCGCGCGGCTTCGACGTGCTCGTGCTGACCAACGCGATGCGGCCGATGCGACGCTTCGAGCGCGAGCTGCTGGCGCTGCGCGAGGCGCACGGCGCGCGGCTCACGATGCGGGTCAGCCTAGACCACCACAGCCGCGCCGTGCACGAAGCGGAGCGCGGCCCGGGAACGTGGAACAAGGCGTGGGACGGCCTCGGCTGGCTGGCACGGCACGGCTTCCGCGTCGCGGTCGCGGGGCGCGCTCTGCCCGGTGAAGCCGAAGCGGACGCGCGGGCGGCCTACGCCCGTCTGTTCGCGGAGCGGGCGCTGCCCGTCGACGCCGCCGACTCGTCTCGGCTCGTGTTGTTCCCGGAGATGGACGAGGCGGCCGACGTGCCGGAGATCAGCGAAGGCTGCTGGTCGATTCTGGACCTGTCGCCGGCGTCGGTCATGTGCGCGTCGAGCCGCATGGTGGTGAAACGCCGAGGCGAAAGCCGGCCCGGCGTCGCGGCGTGCACGCTGCTGCCCTATGACCCCGGCTTCGATATGGGGCCGACGCTGGCCGGCGCGATACGGCCCGTGGCGCTCAACCATCCGCACTGCGCGCGCTTCTGCGTGCTGGGCGGGGCGAGCTGCAGCGGTTAGCGTCGGAGGGCGCGTCCGGCGACGGCGTCGAGCTTCGCCAGCATCGCCGGGTCGCGGTGCGCCGGGTCGGTGATCAGCGCAGCGTCGAGCACCGTGTCGATCGGCGACGCCGTCCGCGCGGGCGGCAGTAGCCGGGCCAGCTCCTCCACCAGCCGACGTGCGACGGCGGCGTTGGAGCCCAGCTGTCGGATGACGTCCGCCACCTCGACATGCGCGATGTCCGACCGCCAGCAGTCATAGTCGGTCACCATGCCGACGAGCGCGTAGGGCAGCTCCGCTTCCCGCGCGAGCTTGGCCTCGGGCATCGCAGTCATGCCGATCACGTCGCAGCCCCATTGCCGGAAGAGCGCCGACTCCGCCTTTGTGGAGAATTGCGGCCCCTCCATCGCCAGGTACGTCCCACCCTTCGCAACGGGCGCGCCCGCGTCCGCCGCGGCGTCGGCGGCGAATGCGGACAGGCGCGGGCAAACCGGCTCCGCCATCGAGACGTGCGCGACTAGGCCGGCGCCGAAGAAGCTGGACGGGCGCGACACCGTGCGGTCGACGAACTGGTCCACGACGACGAAGCGGCCCGGCTTTAATTCCTCGCGCAATGAACCTACCGACGAGATGGCGAGCACGTCGGTGCAGCCGACCCGCTTCAGCGCATCGATGTTGGCGCGCGCGTTCACGTCGCTTGGCGGCAGCCGGTGACCGCGACCGTGACGGGGCAGGAAGGCGAAACGGACCGCGCCGATGCGGCCCGTGAGCACCGCGTCCGACGGCGCGCCGAACGGGCCATGCGTCTCGACCCAAGCGGCGTCCTCTAGCGCGTCGATCGCGTAGAGCCCCGACCCGCCGATGATCCCGATCATCCAGCCGTCCATGCGTTCCCCTTCGCGCGGGTTCCGGTTACCCCGTCGGGATGGGACCGGAACTAAACCTCGCCGGCGTTTACCGTCGCCGCGTCGGCGCGTCGCTACGGCGTATCTGGGAGAACGTCTACGACTGGGAGCATCTCGCACACCTGCACGAGGGCAGTTTCTCGCGATGCGACCTGCTCGACCGCGGCGCGTGGGGATGGCGTGCCCGCCTGAGGATCGCGAACGGCGACGAGCAGGTGATCGAGGTCCGTACGGACCAAGAATCGGGCAGATATGTGTCGACCACGCTCGAAGGAACGGGCGCCGGTACGGAGATCCGGGTCGTGCTCTCGGCCGTCGAGCCGCACATCACCGATGTGGTCGTGGAGTTCCATGTGCCAGAGCCGCGCCAGGAGCGGCTGGACGCGATCGGCCGGGCGTACGTCGCCGCCTATGCGCGACTCTGGGACGAGGACGAAGCGATGATGCTCGAGCGCGAGCGGATGCTGGGCGCTCGCACCCCGGCGCTCGGCCCCGCAGATTCAGTGGACCTCGGAGCGGAGGCGGACGTACGTGCGCGGCTCCCGGTGCTGTTCGAGTTCGGCGGTCGTCCTTTCCGGCTCGTCGACCTGGAAGGAGCGCTGGTCGCGCACTCGACCATCTGTCCGCATTGGCTCGGGCCGCTGGGCGACGCGCCGGTCGGAGACGGCGCGGTGCGCTGCCCCTGGCATGGCTATGTGTTCGACATTGCGACGGGTCGCTGCGCGACTAAGCCGGGCCTTGCGCTTGAGGGCGCGCCGAGCATCGCTGTCGAGCGTGGCCGCGTCATGGCGACCACGTCGACGGCCTCATCGGTCACGGACCTGGACTGACCTGGGCCGAATATGCAGGGGGATTAGGCTCCAGACTCGTTCAGAGCCAGAACGCCAGGGTGGCGGCGAGCGCCACGCCTGACAGGTGGTTCCGGGCGAGTTTGTCGTAACGGGTCGCGACCCGCCGGAAGTCCTTCAGGCGGCAGAAGGCGTTTTCGATGAGGT
>DASVSW010000281.1:0-4935 GCA_036387895.1 Sphingomonas sp. | reverse complement strand
CTCTGTCGCGCCCGCGAGCGGCGCGTCGAGCGGCGCGTCGAGCGGCGCGAACGCCTGGTCCACCGCCGCGCGCAACCGCGACCGGTCGGTGAAGGCGCGGGCGTGGCCGTCGCTCCGCGCCGACAGCCAGTCGACGAGCTGGCGCACCGTCGCGACCTCCTCGGGCGGCGACATCTCCTCCTCGCCCACCCCCACGGCCTCGCGGACCGAAGCGAAGTAGAGGACGCGCACCGTCAGTCCATGTGCTTCAGGCCGACGCGCAGATAATCCCAGCCCGTCACCAGCGTCAGCGCGGCGGCGCCCCAGAGCGTCGCCAGCCCGACCGACTTGATCCATCCCGCCTCGGGCGCCGCGCCCGCCAGGATCAGAGCGCCCAACGCCACCAGCTGGAGCGTGGTCTTCCACTTCGCCAGCTTGGACACCGGCACCGACACCTGGATGCCTCCCAGGAACTCGCGCAAGCCCGACACCGCGATCTCGCGGAGCAGGATGACGAGCGCGGGGATCAGGTGGACCCCCGCGATGATCGCCCGGTCCTCGAACCGCGTGCCCACCAGCATCAGGATGACGGCCGCCACCATGATCTTGTCGGCGATGGGATCCAGGAACACGCCCAGCCGCGACACCGCGCCCTGCGCGCGGGCGAGATAGCCGTCGAAATAGTCGGTGATCCCCATCAGGCAGTAGAGGACGAACGCGGCGGCGTAGCCCGCCTCCCAGTCCGGCCACCACAGCAGCGCCACCAGCAACGGCAACGCGACGATCCGCGACAAGGTCAGGATATTGGGAAGCGTCAGCATGCCGGCGCCACCGTAACGCCCCGTCCCGGCGCGCGTAACCCCGCCCGCGAGGCCTTGGTCGTTTCACGTTGGCGGTCCCGCCCGCCTCGGCTATGCCCCGCCTCGTCACAGGCAGCGGAGCCCATCGTCCCTCATGCTCAACGCGCTCGGGCTCCTGAAGCAGCGTCGCTTCATGCCCCTATTCGTCACGCAGTTCCTGGGCGCGTTCAATGACAACCTGTTCAAGACCTCCATGGTCCTGTTCGCGACCTATTCGATCTTCGCCGACCCCGCCGTGGAGGCGAAGTTCAACGGGCTGGCGACCGGCTTGTCGCTGATCCCCTTCTTCCTCCTGTCCGCGCTGTCGGGCCAGCTCGCGGACAACCACGACAAGTCGAGCATCATCCGCATCGTGAAGGCCGCCGAGGTGCTCATCATGGTCGTCGGCGCCGCGGGGCTGATGATCGCCTGGGCGGGCTACACCCGGCTCGGCATCGGGCTGATGCTCGTCACGATCCTGCTGCTCGGCGTCCACTCCACCTTCTTCGGCCCGATCAAATACGCGATCCTGCCCCAGCATCTGGAGGGCGACGAGATACTCGCCGGCACGGGACTGGTCGAGGCGGGGACCTATCTCGCGATCCTGTCGGGCACGGTCGCGGCCGGCTTCGTCGTCGGCGACGTGCGCATCGCGGCGGGCGCGGTGCTGTTCGTCGCGGTGGTCGGGTGGATCACGGGCCGCATGGTGCCGACCGCGCCGCGCCAGGGGCCGCCGATCCGGATCGACCTGAACCCCTTCACCTCGTCGTGGCGGCTCATCTCGGCCACCATGCACATCCCCAGGCTGTTCCTGGCGATCTGCGCGATCAGCTTCTTCTGGACGATCGGCGCGGTTCTGATCATCGTCTTTCCCCCGCTGGTGAAGAATGTGCTCACCGCCGACGAGCGGGTGGCGAGCGCCACCATCGCTATCTTCTCGGTCGGCGTCGCGATCGGCTCCGTGGTGATCAACACCATGCTCAAGGGCCGCATCTCGGCCAAGTTCTCGCCCGCGTCCGTGATCGCGATGGGCGTCTGCGTGGCGGTCTTCTCGCTGCTCGCGCGTCAGTGGACGGGCGCGCCGGACGGGCGGCTATACGGCTGGTCGGAGTTCCTGGGCCAGCCGCTCGGCGTCCCCATCGCGCTGGCGCTGCTCGCCATCGCGGTCACCGGCGGCATGTTCGTGGTCCCGCTCTACGCGTTCCTGACCACCACGGTGGAGAAGGACCAGACCGCGCGCACCGTGGCGGCGAACAACGTCGTCAACTCGGGTGCGATGGTGGTGGGATCGGTGTTCACGATCCTTCTCGCCAACCTGCTCGGGCCGGCGGACCTCCTGTTCATCGTGTCGGGCATGTGCCTGGTCGCGGCCTGGATCGCCCAGCGGCTCTACCGGGCCGGCGATCAGCCGATGAAGCTGTAGAAGCAGGTGAAGAACGCCGCGAAGCTCAGGACGAAGAGCTTCCAGTCCTTGTCGTCGTCGGGCCGGACGACCGGCCGCGGCGGGGGCGGGAGGGAGCGGCGCAGCGGGTGGCGCGCCGCTTCGTTGGTGAGGACGAGGCGTCTGGTCATGGCGTGAGCGTTAACGCCTTGTTTACGATTTCGGCCACCCGCAAAGAGGGTTAACGACCCGCCGTCCCGTCCCGGCACAGGACCGGCTCCTCGCGCGTTCATGCCCAGAAGGAGCATCGACATGGCGGACGAACCGAACACCAGCGGCCTCGACCTGCGCCCCTTGGGCGGGAACGCGGGCGAGGATCCCGGCGGCACGGGCGGTTCCAGCGGCGGCGGGACCTCCGCCGGCGCGGGCTCGCCTACGGGCGGCACACTCGACTCGCAGCGCGGCGAGGCCAACGCCCCCGTCGGCGAACCGCACGCGACCCCCCGCCCCGACAGCCTGGCCGGCATCGCCGACAGCGAGATCGCGGCCGAAGCGGCGGCGCTCGGTTCGGCGGACGGCAGCCTGGCGGACGCGGCGGGGCTCGCCGGTCCCCGCGGCTCCAGCATGGGCGAGGCGATCGGCACCGGCGCGGGCCGCGCGGAGCCCGGCTCCGGCACGCACGGCGATCGCGGGGAGCTCGGCGGCGGCGACCCGGCCGCGTTCGGGCGCTGACGGTGGCGGACGGGGCGCGCACCGGCTAAGGCGCGCCCCGCCCCATGACCCGATCTCCCGACCTCGCGCTCTACGTCCATTGGCCGTTCTGCGTCTCCAAATGCCCCTATTGCGACTTCAACAGCCACGTCCGCGCCTCGGTCGATCAGGCCGCCTGGCGCGACGCGCTGCTGAAGGACTTGGCGCACGAGTCGGCGCTGCTCCCCGGCCATCGCCTCCGCTCCGTCTTCTTCGGCGGCGGCACGCCGTCGCTGATGCCGCCGGAGACGGTCGCGGCCGTGCTCGACGCGGCGGTCGCCGCCTGGACGCCCGCCCCCGATCTCGAGATCACGCTGGAGGCCAACCCCTCCTCCGTCGAGGCCGCGCGCTTCGCCGATCTCGCGCGCGTCGGCGTCAACCGCGTCTCGCTCGGCCTCCAGTCGCTAGACGACGAGGCGCTCCGCTTCCTCGGCCGCGCGCACTCCGCGACGGAGGGCCTGGCGGCGCTCGACGTCGCGCAAGCGGCCTTCCCGCGCGTCAGCTTCGACCTGATCTACGCGCTGCCCAGACAATCGACGGCGGCCTGGGAGGCCGAGCTCGCCCGAGCCTTGTCGTTCGGCACCGAGCACCTGTCGCTCTACCAGCTCACCGTCGAGCCCGGCACGCGCTTCGCGACCGACGCCGCCGCCGGCCGCCTGGTCGTCCCCGACGGCGACAGCGCGGCCGATCTGTTCGAGCTGACCCGCGCCATGACCACCGCCGCCGGGCTGCCCGCCTACGAGACCTCGAACCACGCCAGTCCGGGCGCGGAGAGCCGGCACAATCTCGCCTATTGGCGCTACACCGATTACGCCGGCGTCGGCCCCGGCGCGCATGGCCGGCGGCAGAGCTTGGCGACCGTCCGCCGCAAGAAGCCCGAGAATTGGCTCGCCGCCGTCGCCCGCAACGGCCATGGCGTCGAGCGCGAGGACCCGCTTTCGCCCCGCGACCGCGCCGTCGAGGCGCTGCTCATGGGCCTGCGCCTGACCGAAGGCGTCGACCTCGACCGCGTCGCCGCGCTCGCCGGCGGCGAGGCCCCGATCGACGCCCGCGCGCTCCGCGAGCTCGCCGACCAAGGCCTGATCGCGCTCGATCCCCCGCGCCTGCGCGTCACCGAAGCCGGCGCGCTGCTCCTCGACGGCGTCCTGGCCCGGCTGGTGCCGCCCGAACCCGTCGACGCCTAGCGGTCGAACCCCGCCGGCGCCGGCGAGACGACGACCGTCGTGCCCCCGCGCACCTCCTGCACCTCCAGCGCGCGCTCCGCGACGTTGTCGCGGAAGCGGAACGCGCCGTCGATCCCGGCGAACCCGCCCGCGTCGCGCAACCGGTTCTCCGGGAAATCGGTCCCGATCCGCCAATCGCGCGCGATCCTGACCGTCAGCAGCACCGCGTCGTACCCCAGGCTCGACAGGCGGTACGGCGCCGCGCCGAAGCGCTGGCGGTACTTGGCGGCGTATTGCCGGTAGAGCGTATCGGAGACGCTCGCGAACCACGCGCCGTTCAGCGCCGGCCGTGCGGTCAGCCCGGCTTCCGCGTTCCACAGCTCGGTGCCCAGCACCCGCGTAGCGGCGCCCGACCCCCGCTTCACCAGCGGGGCCGCGACCGCGGCGCTTCCGACCGAATCGGCCACCAGCACCGCGCCGTAAGGCGCCTTGGCGTTCAACCGCGTCACCGCCTGCGCGACCGAGCCCGGCGCGCGGGCGTAGGTCTGGAGCGACACGACCTGCCCGCCCCCGCCCTCGACCGCGCGGAGGAACGCGGTGGACGCGCGCTCGCCGTACAGGCCGTTCGGCACCAGTCCGGCGAAGGTCGTGACCCCGCGGCTGCGCGAGAAGGCGACCACCCGCTCGATCGACTGCGCGGGCAGATAGCCCATCAGGTACGCGCCGTTCCCGGCGACGCCGGCGTCGTTCGAGAAGCTGATCACCGGCACGCCCGCGGCCCGCGCGACGGGCGCCACCGCGCGCACGTCCTCCGCCAGCAACG